>DVLA01000019.1 GCA_018715745.1 Candidatus Coprenecus stercoripullorum | reverse complement strand
CAAAAGGCGAGGCCGCCGACATAGCCGCAGCGGACCCGCTCCTTCTGGCCCAGACGGTGATAAGAAACCGTCTGCCTTTCGACCAGATGATACTATATTCCACATTTGTCCACATCTCCCACAAGCCGGACGGCCCGCAGAGAGGGCAAATACTGTACGACAGCACATATAAAGAACACTATCCGGATACATTATGAAAGCGACCGTCACGACAATCCTGATTGCGGCACTGGCCGTCACAGTGCTGACCCTGTCAGTGGCCCTTGTCTCAGGACGCCGCTCCCGTGCAGGCTTCCCCATACCGGAAATAACGATGAGGTCCGACACCGTACTCGTACGCGACACCGTATTGATTGACCGCCCTGTTGAAGCCGGCGCAAGGACCATAGACACCATCCTTGTCAGCACGGCACTGCCGGCGCATGGCGACACCGTCCGCCTCACGGACACCGTATATGTACACCTTCCCGTAGAGCAGAAGCACTACAGCGCACCGGAATACGACGCATGGGTAAGCGGCTACCGCCCGAGCCTTGACAGCCTGAAGCTCCACACCCAATCCGCCCGGATAACCAGCACCATCCCGATCCCGGCAACTTCAAAGCCCAGGCGATGGGGCATAGGCATCCAAGTGGGCTACGGAATGACCGCGGCACCAAGACCAGAGTTTCACCCGTACATCGGAATCGGCATCTCCTACAACATATTGACTTTTTGATTACCTTTGCCCCGGATGGTCTGCCATAAGACCGTCCTTATTTGCGACCGGAGATGCTTTCTGATACCAATCAGACTGCATCCCTTTTTTTCGTGAATATACCTCCCAAGGTTTATGATACTATCCATAGCCAGAAATTTATGTAGCCAAAACGTAGCCAAAAACAGGGTATAAAAAATCACCAACCACTGAATGTCAGTAAGTTGGTGATTTATAAAGTGATCCGGTTGGGATTCGAACCCAAGACCCACAGCTTAGAAGGCTGTTGCTCTATCCAGCTGAGCTACCGGACCTGTCCGCTATTTTGGGGTGCAAAGATAGGAATTATTTTTGAACCTCGGCTTTTTTATTTCCGATACGTTTTGCGGCGAGTTCAATGGCAGTTACCAGTACTATGCCTATTACCGCGAAGGTGATGGCCGTAGGTACATGCCCTGAGCTCTGCAACATCTCGTTGTAGGGCAGGGCGGGCCTGGAGACTCCGCTTTCCAAGATGACCTGCCATGGCCATACTTTCAGCAGGGAGCCGATCATTATGCCGGCCAAAAGGCTTATTGTCATCGTATGGTATTTTTTGAGCAGCCATGACAGGAAATGAGAGAAGGAGACTATTCCTATGGCAGCGCCTGCTACAAATGTGAGTATCAGTACTATGTCTAATTCTGTCAGGGCGTTGAGCATGTAGGTGTATTTTCCGAGCAGGAGAAGTATGAAGCTTCCGGAAATCCCCGGCAATATCATAGCGCAGATGGCAATAGCACCGCAGAGGAATATGAACCACAGCTGGTCAGGCGTTTCTGCCGGAGAGAGCAGGCAGATGGCTGCGCCAATGGCAGTCCCTATGACAAGCGGTATCAGATATTTGGGCAGATACCACTTTATGTCCCTTAGTATCAGTACGGCCGAGGCGATGATGAGCCCGAAGAAAAATGACCATAGCGGAATAGGGTGGTGCTCCATCAGATATGTCATTAGTTTGGCGAGGGAGAAGAAGCTTATCAGTATGCCCAGTATCAGCGAGAAAAGGAAATTGCCGTTGATTTTTTTCCAGAACTTGCCTAACCGGAATGTGAAAAGCAGTTTTATTGCCTTGAGATCCACTGACTTGATAGAGTCTAATAGTTCCTGGTAGATACCTGTCAGAAAGGCTATCGTGCCTCCGGATACCCCGGGGATTACGTCAGCGGCACCCATGCCTATTCCTTTGATACATACCATCAGGTAGGAGGAAAAAGTTCTCATTGATATTTTATTTGATTGTTGTAAGGTATTTTACGATGTTTCTGGCCAGCAGGTCGGCGGGGACGGGACTTCCGTCTTCCCTGTTTTCCCATACGGTTATGTCGTAAATATTGTCAGGACCGGGGGCTACTCCGATTCTCAGTTTCGCGTCTGCGCAATACAGCAGATAATCGAGCGGGAACAGCCTTGATGCCGATGATATGTCTATAAGTATGTCGAATTTGGTTTTCAGGAATTCAGACGTTGCATCCGGGTCGGGAACACCGTACCAGTTTACGTTCCTGCGGTCTATGCGGATTATCCCTGGAACGGCGGAAAATATCGGCGCGCTTTCCGGCTCTTTGCGCATGTCGGCGCATACGTAGCTGCATCGGATGCCCATGCGCTTGAATTCGAACCGCAGAAACTGGAAAGCTTCAGCTGCCCTGCAGTCTCCAGCGTTGACGAGCAGCCCTATGTCTGTTGCTGCGGTCAGCGGCATGTAGGTAGCGAGCCTTGTAGTCCTGCGTTTTCTCAGTACCCGCTTCTGAAGCATCCTTGTCAGGAAAAAATTAATCATCCGCCAAAGATAGCAATAATGCCTAAAAAACTTAAATTTGTATAATTGTTTTGTGTATTCACTGTATATTCCGGATAGTACCGGATGAATGTTTTTGCTTATGGGAGTTGTCAATATCGGCGTATTCGGCCGCAGGAATGCCGGGAAATCCTCGATAGCGAATGTATTGCTCGGCCAGGATGTTGCAATTGTTTCCGAAACTCCGGGAACTACCACCGATCCTGTCAGAAAACGGGTGGAAATATCCGGAATCGGCCCGTGCTGTATCATTGATACGGCCGGGACAGACGACAGCGGCTCCCTCGGGAAGAAAAGGGTGGAGAAAACGATGGATACAATAAAGGAAACGGATGCTGCCCTGCTTGTCTTTACCGGAAATGATTTCGGCATGGAAGAGCAGCGACTTATGGATGCATTCACAGAGTATGCCGTTCCTGTCCTGCTTGTACATAACAAGTCCGACATCGAGCCGTTAAGCAGTGAGCTGTATGATTTCCTGTATAATAAGTACGGACTGAAAGCCTTATGCCTGTCGTGCGCTTCACCCGATGGCAGGAAAGCAGCTCTGAATGTACTGTCGGATGCCCTTTTGGCAATGAACCTTCAGGCCGGATATGCCGAGACGGGCATGTTTGAATCTATTGTGAAAAGCGGAGACAGGGTTTTGCTTATATGTCCGATAGACTCGGAGGCCCCTACGGGAAGGCTGATTCTTCCGCAGGTGATGGCTATCCGCAGTCTGCTCGATGCAGGAGCTGTGGCCGTGGTATCCCGGCCGGAGTCCCTCGGGACAATGAATCTCGGGGACTTCGATCTGGCAGTAACGGACAGCCAGGTTTTCAGGCTTGCTTCGGAGAAGGTCCCGGAAGAGGTCCCGCTTACGAGTTTCAGCATGCTTTTGGCCAGAAGCAAGGGTTGCTTCAGATATTATCTGGACGGTACTCCCATGATAGACGCTCTTAAGGACGGGGACAGGGTACTGATACTGGAATCCTGTACCCACCATGCTTCATGCGAGGATATCGGCAGGGTCAAGCTGCCTGCGCTTTTCAGGAAATATACGGGGAAACGCCTGGAATTTGACGTAGTAGCCGGTTTGGACAGAGTAGAGAGGCCTGTCAGGGAGTATGCTCTTGTGGCGCAGTGCGGCGGCTGTATGATTACCGGAAGGCAGCTTTATTCGAGGCTGCTTCCCGCAATCTCGGCCGGCGTACCGGTTACCAATTACGGTATGGCAATTTCCTATATGAACGGCATATATGCACGTGCCATAAAACCTCTCGTATGAGCCTTGGAAGACAGGAACTTATAGAATTGCTCGGAGAAAGGGATGCATGCACCTTGGAAAAACTTTATGCCCGGGCGTATAAGGTCAAGGTCGACAATGTGGGCCCCGAAGTGTACCTGAGAGGGTTGGTGGAGATTTCCAATATCTGCCGCAAGAATTGCCTGTATTGCGGTATCCGCAGGGACAATGCGTCTGCAGGACGTTATGAACTGTCTGTCGGGGAGGTTCTTGAAGCCGTAAGGTTTGCGGCGCGTTCAGGCTATGCCTCCGTTGTTCTTCAGGGAGGGGAGAGGACAGATTCCGCATTTATATCTAAAATATCGTTTCTGCTTGAAGAAATATCCAGAATTAAATGTCCTGACGGCGGGACTCTCGGTGTCACCCTTTCATTGGGGGAACAGGCTGAGGAGGTGTACAGGGAATGGAGGGCTGCCGGTGCAAGAAGGTATCTTTTAAGGATAGAGAGCTCTACCAGGGAATTATATGAGAAGATACATCCCCGTGACGGCCTGCACAGTTTCGGGGCGAGAATGGAGGCGCTCCATGCATTGAGGCGCTGCGGATACCAGGTGGGGACAGGTGTAATGATAGGGCTTCCGTTTCAGAATGAAGCCCATCTTGCGGACGACCTTCTGTTTTTCAAGGAACTTGACATAGACATGTGCGGTATGGGCCCGTATATCGAGCATTCGATGACACCTCTGTATGCTTTCCGCAGTCTGTTGAGGCCCGCCCCGGAAAGGCTTGAGCTTTCCCTGAAGATGGTAGCGCTGCTCCGTATGCTTATGCCCGATATAAACATCGCAGCCACTACGGCAATGCAGACCCTCGATCCTAAGGGCAGGGAAAAGGCCATCCTTGCCGGTGCCAATGTGGTGATGCCTAACCTGACATTGTCCGAGGTCCGGAAAGATTATCAGATATACCAGGGAAAGCCGGGGATAGAAGAAGATGCGGCCATTACATCGTCCGGGCTCGAAAAGGCTTTGGAAGATATGAAAATCCCCATCGGTTTCAACCGGTGGGGAGATTCATTGCATTACGGGAAAAGGAATCAGAGTTCCGATTCGTAAATCATGCGTATTTCCTTGTCCGACAATTCCCTTGCGTTGTATATCCTCAGATTGTCTACAGTCATGCCGATGGCATTCATGTATTTGCTTGCCCCTCCCAACAGGAATTTGGTGGGGTTGAACGAGGGCGGGCTGTAGGTGGATATGGCATCTACGAGGAAGCCGTCCAAATACAGTTTCGCAAAATACTTGTGTCCTTCTTTACTGAGCGTTACGGCTATGAAATGCCACTCCTGATCTATTGCCGGATGGGTAAAGCTGTTTACGCTTCCCGAAAGCTGCATCCCGATAGCGAGCCTGCCGTCCTTCATTACAAGGGAAGGCATGTTGTTGTCACCGTTCGTGCATGACCATATATGCCCGTCGCTTATGCCTTTTGCCCAGAAGGTCACTGAGAAGCTGCTCATCGGGAAAGATATGATGGCCTTGGGGAAAGAAAGCTGGCTTTCATTTATCGAGTTCAGGGATACGGCTTGGGTCCCGTCCTTCGAGTCATCGGTAAATGTCGGGCTGTTTACCGGCACTCCTATGAAATATGGGTCCAGTTCGTTTGACGTATTCCCGTTGAAGCGGAAATATGCAGCCAGGCCGGCCCGTACAGTATTCAGCGGGTCTTTACGGGGTTCGGCTGCTGCAGGTGCCGGATCACCGGGAGTGGGTTCTTCCTGCATGGGCGCCGCTGCAGTGCCTGTGGCGGGACCTGCCTTAAGGGAACCGTCTTCCCTGAGAGTGACATCAGTGGTAATGGTATTGCCGTCCACGACATACACAGGCAGGGTCTCGGTATAGTATCCTCTTTTCATTACCTGCATGTTATAGTCCCCTGCAGCTATGTCATTATATGTATAGACACCGTTCCTTCCGCTTACCGAAGTCTTGCCAGAAGGGACGAGTGTAAGTTTGGCGTACGGTACCGGACGGCCGTATTCGTCGCTTACAATACCTGTAAGTGAGATGTTTACGCTGCTTCTGAAATACATTCTTTCAGTGATGCTGTTGTTCCCCGCATTGAAGCGGATTTCAATATAGTTTTCGTCCTCATCGTAGCATCCTTCATCATTGTATCTGACAATCATGATGCTGCCGTCATACGAAGCCGTGATGGCAGTAGCGCAGTTGGACTTCAGTACCGGCTTGCGTCCGGTAACTATGGTCTTTCCTCCCAGTTCCAGAGTGACTGATATTTCCCCTTTTTTCTTCTGGGTATAGCTTATTGTGATGTTCTTATACAGGCTTCTGTATGTGGAGGAAAGGCTCTGCACCTTGGCGTATCTCGGATCCTCTTCCGTAAATTCGGTCAGGAGAGTCCTGGCATCCGCAATCGCACGGTCGATGTCCTCAATGGACTCTATCATGTCCAGACCGGCTTCGAGCTTTGCTATCCTGGAATTCAGTTTGCTTTCATGTTCCTGATATTCATCGATAAGTCGGGCGAGTTCCGTGTCGGAGAAAGGGTATTTTACGGCAAAGAAATACTCATAGGACTTGTCTTTTTTGAAATATCTCTTCTCCCAATAGGAGTCTTCGGCTTTGGACAGTGTTATGCTCGAGATAAATGGCAGGTTTGCGGTTTTTGTGGCAATCGACGATTCAAGGTTCTTGTCGATGCTGTATGTCCCGTTGCTCTGGGTATAGCTTTGCTGCAGCTCCGTTTCCGACACGATTTTCGTAGCTACGCTCTGGGCTATCTGTGCCTTAAGTTTCTGCAGCACCATGTTGCGCGCAGTCTCTATGTCATCTGCCTTCTCGGAGACAATAAGGTATCCCCGTTCGACTGAATTTACCCATCCCGGTATACGCCTGTCGCTTGCCTCTTCGACTTTGTACTGCCCGAACATCAGGACAGGTATGGCAATTGCCGCCAACAGTGTAATCGATTTTCTGATTATGTTCATAACGGTTAAGTTCTATTGTAAAAATATTGATACTCTTTCTTCCCTTGAGCCGCTGAAGTAATAGCTGTCTGTAATGCTGCGGTCAATCCCGGCCTTTTCGCTTGCCGGAATCGCACTGAGCCTCTCGGTAACGGCATTGTATAGATCGGCACTTGCCCTTGGAATCGCATTTCCCTCTATAAGTGCGGATTTGTAGTCTCCCGCTTTAATGAACGCATCTATGCGTGCAATAATCTGGTCGAATTCAGCGTCGAAATAGGCGAGAATCTTATCCTTGGAAGTCAGGATAAGGGATTTGAGTTGCGGATTGCGCGCCTTGACCTGCTGAACGGCATTGATGTAGGCCTTGTCAGGCGTTTTGCCTACGCCCTTGACTGTAAATGAAGCCTGCCCGAATACCGTCCCGGTATAGAGATCGCCGATGAAGGCCATGATTTCCAACTCAGTGACATACATTACAGGGGCAGTATTAGTGGTATTCTGCGAGAGCAGGGATGCGGATACCAGCGTAGTGAAACGGCTTTCGGCAGAGGACAGCCCGTTCAGTGTAATGGCCTGCATAATGTTGTTTTGCAGGGATCTGGCCGCATTTTCGTTATCTATCCCGAGCGGTTTCTCCACTGAAATGGCAAGGCGGTCCTTTTCTTCCATGGGTTTTTGGGCCGCAACACCGGAGGCGGTTGCAATCAGAATCAGTAGTGTTGATATTACGTGTTTCATAACAAATTATATTTTTAGTCTCCCAATACAATCCATACATTGCCGAGTCCTCTTTCATTGATCGTGTATGGCAGATTGAAAGGTTCCTTGTTGAGCATTCTTGCAAGATCCATTGCGAAGGCACGCGTGTCTATGGACCTTTCCTTTCCGAGAACAGTCTTGAAGAGCGGGATGCGCACCTGTTCGTAATCAATGAAGTAATCCCCACCGTTTACTCTGGAAAATCTGTGGTTGACGGTATTTTCGTCCATCCAGTAGTCGATTACGTCAGACAACGTCACGACTTCGCCGAGGAATTCGAACTCATCGTACATCATTACGGGACAGTTTTCTGTCATCATTATGGATATGGTTACCTCCCTGCCGTTGGCGAACATGTCATCGAAATGGCTTTGGAGCAAAGCGTTGAACGAGTCCATGTGATTCAATACGGCCTCTTCGAGCAATATGCCTACGCTTACGGCGGAAGAAGGCGCCCCGTCACCGGATGCGGATGTTATCACTTTGTTTGTATAGGCGTCAAGTCCACGCAGGTTGAAGGATATGAACTTGCGCGGTCCCCTGGCCTTGATGTCGAAGTCCAGGTCCATGATTATGTCCGCCTTGGCTGTCTTCTTGATTTTATCCAGCGGGGATTCTGCCAGAGCACCTCCGCCCCTTCCAGTCAGCAGGGATGCCTCGGTCTCACTATTCTCCATACTCTTTAATGTCTGTTCCAAATCTTTGAGAGGGAATCCCCTTTGTGCCATGATATTTGACATCTCCGAAATGGCCAGCCTGAGGTTTTCGTCTGTCAGGAACGCCCTGCTGTAGTCCGGCGAGTTGCGCTCGGAGCCGTTTTCATCCGTATATGTTGTCACGAATCCTTTACGGATGCAGTAGGCATCGCTGGGAATGACCATTATGATGGGCTTTCTTGCCTGCCCCATGAGAGATGCCGCCGATACAATGAGGATGGCAGCCGTTAAAAGCAATTTTTTCATATAATTCAATTTAAATTTAGATGTTTCCGTTAGAATCCCGAACCGAGGGACCTTATTATGCCTGCATCCTGCAGGTCCCTGCGGAGGTTGTCATACATCACCTGTACGATGACGCCGACCTTGTATCCCCCCTTTACCTTTATTATGTCTTCGTCCGGAATAGCACCTTCGGAGGTGAGATTTACGTATCGCAGGTACTGGCCTCCTTCGGCAAAAAACTTCCCGAAGAAGTCGGCATGTTCTTTTTCAGCCGATATGCTGCATAGCGCCGGTGTCGCCGCAACCCTGCCGCCTGCCGGTATGCCCCTGAAAAGGCAGGCTTCGACGGCCGCTTTTCTTGCAAGCGCCGGAGCGTTTTTCTTGTTCCTGTCCGTCACATAGACTTTCAGGATCTTGGTTCCCGGTGTACCTGTGCCTATGCTCATTACTTCATAATTCCCGGAGGAAGTACTGTTCCTGTCGGCCGCCTTGGAGACAGGCGCTGTAGCCATACATAGCACAAGGGCTGCGGCTATCGTCATTAATGGTCTCATATCTTAGAAAATTTCCGATTCGGTAAGTATATCCATTGCCGCCCTCTTGATCTGGAGCTCATCGATTCCGTAAAGCATGTATACGCAGTACGTGTAGGTGTCACTCTTTCTGTCGTAGCGTTTTTCCCAATAGGTCTCTATGGCCGCATCTGCCGATATCCCCCTTGCAAGGGGAGTGCGTGCGGCCTTGGCCATGGCCGAAGCTTCATCCGGCGTACCGTCCATTGACATGTTTACGACAAACCCAGCTATCTTCCCGATTACCTCCTCGCGCAGTCCGGAAATGATTTTTTCTTTTGCATCATCGAGGCTTACAGTACTTGTACCGGAAAGTATGACTGCGTCAATACCGTATTCCGACGGGGAAATGTCCTTTTTCACCCATATCGGCCTGCTGCCTGACTTGTCCACTACCTTCCCCTGTGCCCCAAGTGTAACGGGAAGTAGCAATACAGCCGTAATTATTAGTATGAAGTGTCTCATATTCTATATACTTTAAACAACAAATATACTTAGAAGCCGAGGCGTAACAGCATAAATGCCAAAGGCAAATATAACCATAAGCCGGGAGCAATGCAAGTTTACTTGCAATTGCCGTGGAGCAACGTTATGTGATAACTGCTACTGTTCCCTGTTTGTGACTGTTTCCGCGAAATATTTCCACAGAGGGGCCAGCATCATTGCCTGTTTTATCTCCCCGTTTGAAATAAGCCGGAATACTTCGTCACGCGAAAGTATATGTACGGAAATATCTTCAGTACTGTCGAGGCTCTGTCCGGAAATCTTCTCTACGCCCCTGGCTATGAAACTGTGGCACATGTTGGTGCATGTACTTGAATTTGGCGATGAAACCATGAATTCCTCCCATCTTCCGCCGCCGAAGCCGGTCTCTTCGAGCAGTTCCCTTTTTGCCGCATCGAGGGGGGACTCGCCTTTTTCTATAACCCCGGCCGGTATTTCATAGAACGTCGCCCTTATCCCGTGCCTGTACTGTCTTTCCATCACGAAGTCACCTTCTTTGGTAATAGCTATTATATTGACCCAGTCAGGGTATTCCAGAATATAATATTCGGGATTTATCCTGCCGTCCGGCAGTCTTAGCGAGTCTTCCCTGACCGTAAGCCATGGACGTCTGAACAGATATTTGCTGCTCAGTACCGTGTAGCCGTCCTTGTTCCCGTTATCCATAATCGTTCCTAACTTATTTTCGAGTAATCCATATATCCTTTTCCCGTATCTCTCAGTTTCTCCAGCTGTGTCTGCAGCAAGGCGTTTCCCGGTGATTCCAGCATGGGGTCGGATTCAAGTACGCGGGCAGCCGCCTTTCTTGCATGGAGCAATATGTCAGAGTCTTTTGACAGGCTGGAAATGCGGAGCTCTACTGCGAGGCCGCTTTGCCTTGTACCTTCTATGTCCCCCGGACCGCGCATCTTCAGGTCTTCTTCCGCCAGTTCGAACCCGTCATTGGTGGAGCACATGATTTCTATTCTCCTTGCGGCGTCGGCACTGAGCCTGTGCCCGGTCATAAGTATGCAGTAGGACTGTTCCGGCCCGCGTCCGACACGCCCCCTGAGCTGGTGCAGTTGGGAAAGCCCGAATCTCTCTGCGCTTTCTATCAGCATTACGGATGCATTGGGGACATCTACGCCTACTTCTATTACTGAAGTAGCCACCAGAATATTCGCCCTCCCTTCCGCGAACAGGGCCATATCGTATGCCTTGTTTTCCGGAGTCTGTTTCCCGTGGACTACGGCCGTGACATATTCAGGGGGGGGGAATTCCTCTACGATTGTCCTGTATCCTTCTTCCAGATTTCTATAGTCCAGTGTCTCGGATTCCTTTATAAGAGGGTAGACTATGAATGCCTGTCTTCCCTTGCCTATTTCCGATTTGAGGAACCTGTAGACCTTGCCTCTTCCGCTTTCGGTAGCATGGATTGTCGTTACCGGCTTTCTTCCAGGAGGAAGTTCATTCAGTACCGATACGTCCAGGTCGCCGTAGAAGGTCATGGCGAGCGTGCGCGGGATAGGGGTAGCCGTCATTACGAGAATGTGGGGCATTATTTCCGACTTAAAGCGCAACTTGGCCCTTTGGGCTACTCCGAACCTGTGCTGTTCGTCTATTACGGCCAGGCCGAGCCGCTTGAATACCACGTTGTCTTCAATCAGGGCATGGGTTCCTATGAGTATGTCGATGGAGCCGTCCCTCAGCCCTGCGTCTATCTCTTTACGGGCGGCGGCTTTCGTGTTCCCTGTAAGCAGGGCAATCTTTACGCCCGAACCGGCGCATTGACGGGATATGCTGTTGAAATGCTGTACGGCAAGCACTTCGGTCGGAACCATCAGGCAGGCCTGGTATCCGTTCCCGACAGCTATCAGGGCAATAAAAAGTGCGACAAGTGTTTTTCCGCTTCCCACATCGCCCTGCAGCAGCCTGTTCATCTGTTTCCCGCTCCTCATGTCTTCCCTCATCTCCCTTATTGCGGTCTTTTGCGCATTTGTAAGCGGAAACGGCAGCTTCCTGTAGCAGAAATTGAAAGCGTACCCGACCCTGTTGAATACGGCCCCCCGGCTTCCTTTCATCCTTGCGTTTTTCTGTTTCAGCAGGGATAGCTGAAGGTAGAACAACTCTTCGAACTTCAGCCGGTAACGGGCAGCGGACAGGGAGTGCATGTCGGAAGGGAAATGTATGTTTTTCAGGGCTGTCCTTATCTGGCACAGCCTGTTTTCCCTGATTACCGTTTCCGGCAGGCTTTCCCTTATGTCGTCAAGGTGCCTTTCCAGCAGAACCATTACGAGCCTGGAAAAAGTTTTGGCAGTGATTCCGCCGCTGCGCAGTTTTTCGCTGCCGGGATATACCCCTATCATGACGGAGCCGAAAGGCCTTGAGGTGACGGCCTCGCTTACGGTACTTATCTCGGGGTGGGCCATACTCCATCTGCCGTTGAAAAGAACGGGCTTGCCGAATACGATATATTCGTTGCCGACAATGATTTTGTCCTGTATCCACTTTATACCCTGGAAGAAGACTATCTCTATACTGCCCGTACCGTCGTTAAGGATTGCCGTAAGGCGTTTGCCCCGCCTTTCACCTACAACGGCGGACCTCACAATCTTTCCCCTCAACTGGATGTATGCGGCGGAGGGAGTGATTTCCCTTACGGTATATATCCTGGTCTTGTCTGCGTACCTGAACGGAAAAGTATAGAGCAGGTCCCTGAATGTTTTTATTCCCAACTCCTTTTCCAACAAAGCGGCACGTTTAGGCCCCACTCCTGGCAGGAACTTTACCTCTTTGTCGAGAATGTCGGCTGTTACCATGGGAATATATAATGTGCTATTCGCGGTCAGGGACTGTCAGGCAGCTGTCAAGATCGGCGGTTATACGTTCCTTGTCCATATTCCGGCCTATGAAGACTACCTTCTGCATCCTGTCTCCGTAGGTACCGTCCCAGTCCCTGTCGAAACCGGGGTCCTGCCTTTTAAGCTCCTCCAGTTCTTCCTCAGGGGCTGTAGCATACCATAATCCGGCTTCTTTCAGTGTCTTCTGCTTTCCTGCCTGCTCAAACAGGTAGGACATGTCAGGATTATCGCTGAAATAGCATATGCCTTTGGCCCTGATTATGCTTGACGGCCACTTTCTTGCGATGAAATGGTCGAACCTGTTAATGTCAAGGGCCGGCCTTCTGTAATATACGAAAGTTCCTATGCCGTATTCCTCGGTTTCCCCGCCTTCATGGCTGTGCCCATGGTGATGCCAGTGCCCATGGGAACATGTATCTTCGTGCCCGTGCGTTTCGGGAACATGAATCTCCCTCGCCGCAATTTCTTCTTCCGGCGTGGCTATGCTTTCGATTCCGGCAATCCATCCGGCGGAAGTTGCCGTACGTTCAAAATTGAACCTGCCGGTATGCAGGATTCTTTCTATGTCTATATCAGCATAGTCGCATTCGATTATTTCCGCTGCCGGCTGCAGGGCTCCGAGTATCTTCCTTATCCTGCCGAGTTCTTCCGGACTGACCTCGGATGCCTTGTTAAGCAGTATTATATTGCAGAATTCTATTTGCCGCACTACGAGGCTTTCAATATCCTCTTCCCCGTAATCGCCGCCGGCCATCCCTTCTCCGCATGCGAATTCGTCCTGCATCCTCAGGGCGTCCACTACTGTCACTATACAGTCGAGCATGCAGTCGCCGTATGCCCTGTATGCTTCCGAAATGCCAGGTATGGAGCAGATGGTCTGCGCAATCGGTTCCGGTTCGCATATTCCGCTTGCTTCTATGACTATGTAGTCGAACCGGCCGGCTTTCATGAGGCCGTATATCTGCTCCACGAGATCAGTCTTGAGCGTACAGCAGATACATCCGTTCTGCAAGGCAACGAGACTGTCGTCCTTTTTGCCTACCACTCCGCCTTTCTCTATGAGGGACGCATCTATGTTTACTTCGCCAATGTCATTGACTATCACTGCAAACTTTATCCCTTTCCTGTTGGAAAGGATACGGTTGACAAGGGTTGTCTTTCCGCTTCCCAGATAACCGGTAACAAGCAGTACCGGAACAGTTGTCCTGTTTGTCATATCTCAATCAAATTTTTTGGTCCGGAAATGACAGTAGGGCGTTCCGCCTGTCCTGTCGTAATATAACTGGTGAAAATCCTCTGCAGGCCAGAATCTTTCCCTGACAGGAACTTCACTGCCGCAGCCGATTGAAGCTTTTTCGAGTACGGTGTACACCGGATATCCGTGTCTGCGTAGCCATGCAATCAGTTTCACAGCAGTATTCTTCTGCTCTTCCGACAGATAGAAGATACCGCTCAGATACTGCGAGCCTGTGTCCGGGCCCTGTCCGTCTGTCTGTCCGGGATCGTGGATTTCGAAAAAAAGCCTGCACAGTCCTTCATAGGAAACTCTCTCAGGGTCATATTCAACCATGACCGCTTCCAGATGCCCGCTTTTGCCGGACTTGACCTGGCTGTACGAAGGGTTTTCCAGATTTCCGCCTATGTATCCGGCGAGAGTGCGGATAACGCCTTCCTGTTTTGAAAAATAATATTGTACGCCCCAGAAACATCCGGCGGCGAAAATGGCATATTCATTCATAACTTTTACAAAAATAGCAAATCTTTGCGTCCGCTTTGTCCGTCTTCATGTTTCCGGATTGAACATTTTTGTATTCTTGTGCCTGAACTGCATGGGTGTAATGCCTGTCCTGAGCCTGAAAAACCTGCACATGTATGAGCTGTCGCAGAAATTCAGATCACGCGCTATTTCCATGACAGTCAGCCTCGGGTCAAGGAGCCTGGCCTGTATTTCAAGAACCAGCTGCTCATCTACGAGATCCTTGGGAGTCTTGCCGTCGAAGTGTATCCTGCATGCCTCACTGAGGTATCTTGTCGAGACGCAGAGTCTGGAGGCGTAGTATGCAATGGAGCGTTCCTGGCCGGCCTGTTCGTGTATCATTGAAAGGAACTTGTGGCATATCAGCTGTTTTCTGGAGAAACCCTTGGGGTGTGTCGAGGACTGTTCGGATGTGGAGGATATGACCCACAGTAGCCAGCCGTGCATGTAATTGAGCATTATCTGTCCCTTTAGTTCCTTTCTGACATATGTATGCTGGAAGAAATTCTCGGCCATGTCCATCCACAGGTTCGCGCATTTCCAGTATCTTGTATCTTCAGCTCCTGCAGTCAGCTTCCTCCACGGGTTTTCGTGAAGGTACCGGAAGCAGGAATTGTCGAATGGGAGTACGGCCATCTGCAGCAGCCTGCGGCTGAAGAGAAGGATTCTGACATGGAAGTCCGGCGAGGCCTTGACCCTTCTGATAAGGGTGCCTGAAAGATATATTATCTCGGAGCGCTCCTCCATCTCGAAGTGGTGAGCCCCGGTGGATAGGACTGCATGTCCCTTTGTACACAGCATGTGTACTCCGCATTCGAACTTGTGCGGCTTGTCTGCTGCGTATGACAGGTCTCCCGATTCGTATCTTATGCTTTCGGCTGTCATCTTGTTTTTTATTTCAAAAATAGCCCAAAATTTGATTTATTTTGCACTTTCTTTCAAAATGGGCAGGATTCTGAATCTTACGGAAGGAAGCATTACGGGCAGATTGTTGCGGTACACTGTTCCCATGATGGCCGGTTCTCTGATGCAGCAATGCTATAATATAGCGGATACGCTTATTGTAGGACGTTTTGTGGGGGCAGGGGCACTTGCCGCCGTAGGTTCTTCGTATACCCTTATGGTGTTTTTAGTCTCCGTACTTCTCGGCCTTTCCATGGGCAGCGGTACTGTCATGTCGATGAAGTTCGGCGCAGGGGACGGAAGCGGCCTTAGAAGAAGCCTGTATGCCGCGTTTATCCTTACCGCCGGCGTTTCAGTCCTGTTGAATGCCGCGGCTTTTATTTTTATGGAGCGGATAATGTACCTGCTTCAGGTGCCGGATGATGTATTCGGCCTTATGGAGGACTATTTAGAGATAATATTCTGCGGCATATTCCTGACTTTCATATATAATTTCTTTGCCTCGGTCCTCAGGGCCGTAGGCGATTCGCTCACCCCGCTCTGGTTTCTCGGAGGTTCCGTAGTACTTAACATAGCCCTTGATTTAGTCTTCATATTGCTTTTCGGCATGGGTGTAAAGGGGGCTGCATGGGCTACCGTAATATCCCAGGGCGTATCTGCTGCCGGAGTCCTGGTCTATGTTCTGGTGAAATGCCCCGACCTGCGTCCTCGCAGGGAAGATATGCGTATGGATATGGCGGCTCTGAAAGAGATAGCCTCATTTTCCTCCCTTACGTGTATACAGCAGTCCGTAATGAACTTGGGTATATTGGCGGTACAGGGGATAGTAAACGGTTTCGGAACGGCTGTCATGGCCGCCTTTGCAGCGGCAGTCAAGATAGATTCGTTCGCCTATATGCCTGTGCAGGAATTTGGAAACGCATTCTCTACTTTCGTGGCCCAGAATTTCGGTGCCGGGAAGAAAGACAGGATACGGAGGGGGCTTGTAAACGCATTTGCCGTTTCGGTGCTTTTTTCGTCTGTGATATCGGTATCCGTGTTCCTGCTGGCCCGTCCGCTGATGCTGGTATTCGTCCAGCCGGACCAGACGGAGATAATAAGGACAGGAATCCAGTATCTGCGCATTGAGGGTGCATTTTATCCCGGAATTGCGGTGCTGTTCCTTTTCTACGGCTATTTCAGGGCCATACGCATGCCTTCCGTCTCTGTCCTTCTCACAGTGCTTTCCCTCGGGACCAGGGTGGTTCTCTCATATTGGCTTTCGGCCGTTCCGGCAATAGGGGCTGTGGGAATATGGTGGTCGATACCGATAGGCTGGGCTATAGCTGATGCGGCAGGCTTTATCGCAATGCGGGTATGCCGCGGCCGTATGGCAGCGGAGAGATGACATACCTTTTGCCGCTCTCGGGAATATTGCCTATTTTTGAAGAAAAAAATTATATGCAACAGGACGCCAGTGAGAAGTATTTCAATGAATTGGCAACTACTTCCAGAGAGTGCTTTCTCCCTTATATAGATAAATTCATCAAAATAGCTCCGGGCATGCGTGTCCTGGAAGCGGGCTGCGGGGTCGGCGGAAATCTGCTGCCTTTTGCCGAAGCAGGATGCTGGACAGTCGGAGTGGATATTGCCGAATGGAAGATAGGGGAGGCCGAAAGACTCTTTTCCAAATATGGGGCCAAAGGCAGTTTTATTGCATCCGACTTCTTTAGCCTCAATGATTTGGAAGGGAATTTCGACCTGATAATCTGTCACGATGTCATAGAGCATATTGCAGACAAGGAAAGTTTCCTCGGGGAAATGAAGAAGTATCTTAAGGCGGGCGGGGCAGTCTTTATGGCTTTTCCGGCATGGCAGATGCCCTTCGGTGGACATCAGCAGATGTGCAGCAGCAAGATATTGTCCAGACTGCCGTTCATTCACCTTCTTCCTGCCGGCTTATATCGTAAACTGCTGGAGCGGGGAGGGGAGACCCCGTCTAAAATCAGTGCCCTGATGGAAATAAAGGAAACCAAATGTCCTGTCGAAACATTCGAGTCAGTTGCTGCAAAGGCAGGAATGCGTATTGCAGACAGGACACTTTGGCTTGTCAACCCGCACTATAAGGTTAAATTCGGACTTATGCCGGTGAAACTGCCCGGTTTCCTGTCGGCAGTACCGGTGTTGAGGGACTTTTTGTCCACCTCCTGTTTCTATATACTGGGCAACGACGCTTAGGTCATCATTAAGTATGAAGTATCTATTCCGATGGCGGTAGCCAGCAGGGCATAGACGAATACTATAAATACCAGGCCGACTATCGAGAGAATCAACCCCGCTATAGCCAGTCCGCGCGGCCGCCTGAATACCCCTATAAGGGAAAACAGCATGCCGAGTGCCCACATAATCCAGCCGAACACGGGTATCCAGCCGAGGAATATGGTAATTAATGAAATGACAAAGCCTGCAATGCCCATTCCGTTCGTGCGTGACTGTTCCCGGATGATTATGGGCCTTTGATTAGGGTCGTATACTTCCATAGATTCCAACATTAAAGGATAACAGTGCGAATATACGGAATATTCCGCAATATTGCGGAATATTCTCCCGTTTATTCAACAAGGCGGCCCGGTATCAGGCGGGATACCGGGCTGCCTTTTCACAATTATAATCAATTTCCTTTCGGCGCTTATCTGACGAAGAATGCGTTACCCCATACGGAAGATGTATTGGGGTCGGTTATGTCCGTCGGCTCCCCGTCTATCCATACCTGGATAAACGTATTGTAATTCTCCGAAGAAGATGTGCCCATTGCCAGCACATGATCCCCAATCAGTTCAATTCTACTCAATACGCTGTTGTTGAAATCGGTAAGCCGGACTATCTCCCCGTTTTTGTAGTATGCTGCGCACCTGTCTATGCCGGGGCCTTCGCTGCCGCCGAGATAAATGTCGCCGTTAGGGCTTACGGCAATGCTGTATATCTGTGAGTTCACGCTGGTAGGTATTGTATTGAGCTTCCCGTCAACCCAGTAGCATGGACTGTATATGTCTCCGTTTACATACTGCCCTCCTACATAGACAGAACCGTCGTATATGTAAATACATGACGGGCTCACGGTATAGCCCCCGTTATCCAGGACGAACTGTTCCCCGTTCCTGAAGTAGGACATCGTCTCACCGTCCTGTACAACCGTATATGCATCACCGTTATATATTGCTATATCGGGTGCCGTAGCGACTCTTGTACCGTCGGTAAGGTCGTTTGAGACCAGATTTTTCCAGTATTTGGCTATATATGACCCTGCTCCGCCGGAATAGCTTGTAAAATATACATCATCGGTGTTTTCGTCAATTGCTATGGAGCTTGCCGACCCGGCCTGTGTACTTTCCTGAAGAGGGAAAACCCCGCTTTCCTCACTCCAGTAGTAGCCGCCCTGATAATAGCCTACCTTGTCGAGCATTCCCACTACATGAATGCTTCCGTCCTTCATTACGGCCATATCGCTGATGTCCTTGGTTTCCTCGGTTATTGTAAACTTTTCTCCGTCATGGAAATAGACTGCCAGGCCGTTCTCATTCCCTCCGAACCACATCTGCAGTCCGTTCTGCTCTACGGCGAATGTGGCGTAGGTCGTATCCGCCGATTTGATAGTGACCGTTCCGGGTGTCATCGGCTCAAGGGATACCGAAGGCTCGGCAGTAACCGTAAATCCGGTCTCGCTTTGGGCTATCACGCACCATTCCGCATCGGAAGTCACTTCCCAGGTGCTGTCGTTAGTCTCTACCGCAAACTCATATACCTCTGGACGGGCCGCCTCGAATACAAGGGACTCCACGGATGGGGTTACCTCAAAAGTTATGACCTCCGGCTCGGGTTCGGGTTCTGGTACGGGCTCTACTACACCTCCCTCCTTGCAGGATGTTAAACAGAATACTGACATCATAATTGCGGCAATGCTGAAAATGAAATCGGATTTTTTCATAATATTAATTTTAATGGGTTTTACTTTCCACAAAGATATATTGCGGAAATGCGCTTTCAAAGGCGTTTCTTTGCCGTTTACGTCAATTGACGGTATTATAACCCGAAATAACAGACAGCAATGTCAATTGCCGCTTTTGGAAATCTCTATGATTTTTTCCCTGTATTTTGCAGGCGGCATCCCGACCTTTTCGGAGAAGAGTTTATAGAAAGTGCTTATCGAACTGAAGCCGAGATCCGAACTGAGCGCTTTAAGCGGAATGTCGTTTGCCGGATCCGAAAGCAGCTCGATGGCTTCTTCTATACGGTATGAATTGATATAGGCAAGGAATGACATGCCGGTCTTGTCGTTTATAACCTGAGATATGTATGTTCTGTTGCTGCCGAGCCGTTCGGCCACTTTGTCGCGCGTAAGGCCGTTTTCCCTGTAAATCCTGTCGCCGGTCATAAGCCTCTCTATACGCATGAACATCTCGTTGCTCTTGTCTTCGGTAAGTGATGAATTGGAGTATTTCTCACCCTGGGGCACCGGACCGGCGATATCCTGTAACTGCCGTATCCTGTTTTCCAGGCTCTTTTCTTTTGAGATGGCTTCTTTATACTGCCTTGCAATACGGGTGTAGAGCCTGTTTTTATGCCTGTAGACAATCCACAGGGCAACCAGCCCGATGATGATGACGGCACATATTGAAGCAGTAAGCTGGATTTCCCTGTTTTTTTTCATTATGGTCAGCTCATGCTCCTGTATTTCTTTCTGGTGCCGCTCGTTTTCGTACTTGCGCGTAAGGCTGTTTATGGCTCTCTCTTGTTCAAGCATGTTTATATCTGCAGACTCCTCATAGAACTTGCGGTACTGTTCCAGCGCCTTTCTGTAGTCTCCGGACTTGGCATAGGCCTCGGACTGCAAATTGTAGAGTTGATAGGTGTATACTCTGTTGCCCTTTGCCTCCGCAAGGAAAATGCCTTTGTCCAGCATGGAGATAGCCTCCCTGTACCTTTTCTGTCCAAGAAGGAACTCACCGTATGACTTGTAAACGGAAATCGCCGTCGTAGAGGATTCTTCATCGATATATTGCAATGCTTCTCTGTAATATTTTTCCGCACCGTGTATATCTCCTTCCGAATACAGTATGTCACCGTAGAGGTTGTACACTCCCATTTTGTCGAAAAAGCCGTCGGACAGACGCATCGTCTCGTTAAGGTAATATTTCGCATTTTCAAGATCTCCCTTGAGATAATACATCATGGCAGTAACGTGGGAACCGGCATACTGGATGTAAATATCTCCGGCTCTTTTGCCGTAATCGTATATATCCAATGCATATTTGAGGCCCGAAGTATCCCTTAGCAGGTTATAGGATACTACCAGGTTTGATCCGAAAATGGCGTAGGCATAATAATTTGAAAGTTCTTCTGCGAGGCTAAGCCCTCGCAGAAAGTAGGATATGGCTTCCTTATAATCCCTTTCTATGGAAACGGCATATATTCCAAGTCCGTTGTATATCGTGAATATCGCCTCGTTCGCCTCTTCGGTATGCATGGCGGTATCCGCATCTGAATAAAATTCCAAAGCCTTAGTAAGGCATACGTATGCTGAATCGTATTTGTCAAGCGCCAGGTAGGATTGGCCTATATAGCTGTGAGCCAACATACCGGTAATAGTATCGTGATTTTTTTCAGATATCCGAAGCATCCTTTCCGCATAATCCAGAGCGTCCTTGTACTCTCCTATACGCATTGACAATGAGTACAAGCCGTTCAGGGCTTCCATATTTTCCGGGTCAGCCTGCAATGCTTTCAGCCACGCCTGTGTACTGTCTTCTGTGGTCCCAGCATAAAGGCAAAGCGCCGCAAACAGCGAGAGAACTGCAACAATCTTCTTTATTCCCGTTTTTACCATAATCCAAAGTTAGATATTTTTCCCTACATTCAACCCATGAAAACGGATTCTTCATTTTTTTGCGCATTCGATGCATTCGTATCCGAGGTTTCCATTCTGAAACAGTGGAGACCCGCCACAGCCGCAATTTACGGCTCGCTAAGGAACCACATTAAAAAATGCTTCACAGGAACAGATACGGGGTTCCCCGATAAGGGAGGCATCCCGGAACTGGCAAGGTACCTCAACGGCGCTGCCGGCGTAAGAAACACTACCGCAAGAAAATATCTGAGGGCATACCGGCACTTTTTAGGCTGGACCGCAACAAACCGGATATGCCGTCTCTCCCTATCCGGGACCGCACTGCCCAGACTAAGGATTATTGACAGGAAAGTCATATTCCTCGAATGGGAGGAACTGCTTAAAATGTACAGCTACGGATTCTCTCAGAAAGAAGCACATCTTGCTGCATGCAGGGACGTATTCTGTTTCTGCTGTTTTACTTCATTGAGGTATTCGGATGCAGCCAACCTTAAGCACGAGGACATATGGGATGACCATATAAGCATAGTTACAGTAAAGACCTCCTGCCCCCTCAGGATTGAACTGAACAAATACTCCAAAGCCATACTCGCGAAATATTCGGGGATTAACCGTAGGGATGGACGAGCCCTGCCTGTCATCAGCAATCAGAAAATGAACAAATATCTGAAAATAATATCCATGCGTTGCGGTATATGTGAACCGGTATCGTTTTCATACTTCAAAGGGTCGGAAAGGATAGATGAGTGCAGGCCAAAATACGAGCTGATAAGCACGCATTGCGCCAGACGTACCTTTATATGCAATGCCCTTGCAATGGGCATACCCCCGCATATAATCATGAAATGGACAGGGCACAAGGATTATAAGGTGATGCGTCCGTATATGGATGTCACGGACACGGCAAGAAGCGAGGCCATGGGTATGTTCGACAGATATGATGGTAGAGCCCGTACCAGAACCCGAACCGGAGCCGGAGGTCATAACTTTTGAGGTAACCCCATCCGTGGAGTCCCTTGTATTCGAGGCGGCCCATCCCGAGACATACGAGTTTGCGGTAGAGATCAACGACAGCACCTGGGAAGTGACTTCCGATGCGGAATGGTGCGTGATAGCCCAAAGCGAGACCGGATTTACGGTTAC
>DVLA01000018.1 GCA_018715745.1 Candidatus Coprenecus stercoripullorum | reverse complement strand
TATAAGAGACAGGGCATACGCTACGCTCATATCCAGGCTTTTTGCCGGTATAGCCTTCTTGTTTCTGTTTTTCACTTTGAAAGAATACAAGGAATATGTGCGTCTTGTGCCCGGGCATCCTGTCTCGGGTGCGCGGTTGCGGACCCTTTTTGCCCTGTCGCTCCCCATTTCCCTGCAGTCCCTGCTTGAAGTGACGGCATTCAGCTTGGCTGCCGTCATGGTGGGGTGGATGGGCCGCTATGATCTTGCCGCCCATCAGATAGCCCAGAATATAAGCAGCCTCTCCTTTATGATAGCGACCGGCATAGGGGCTGCCGCCACCATACGGGTCTCTCACCAGTACGGTTCGGGCAGGTACTACGAGACATTCATGGCCGGGAAGGCTTCGGTCCACATATCGGTGGCATTCATGGGCCTTTGCGGCATTGTGTTCGTGGCTTTCCACAGGCTGATCCCCCTGCTGTATACTTCGGACCCGACCGTTATCCCGATTGCGTCGAGGATAATACTGATAATGGCGATGTACCAGATATTCGATGCCGTGCAGCTTGCAAGCGTGTCTTCTTTGCGCGGCCTTAAGGATACGAAAGTCCCCCTGTTGTTCGCGGCATTGTCGTATTATGCCGTATGTCTGCCCTCGGCCTGGTTTTTCGGCTTTTTCCTCGGTCTCGGACCGGAAGGGGTGTGGACGGGCCTGTTGCTCGGCCTGGCATTTGCGGCGGTGTTGTTCTATACGCGTTTTGTGAAAATATGCCGGAGGCTGATAAAAAATTTGTGATATTCCCGAAAAATAGCATATCTTTGGCGGATTTTTGTGCATTAACAGATAACCATCTATAAATTAATTTTGTTATGAAAATTGCTCGTTGTTTTACTTTACTTCTTTCCGCTGCAGTGTCTCTGATAGCGTGCGAAGAAGAGAAAAAGTCAGGGACTCCGTCCCTTGAAGTTCCCTCCGAGTACTCCATCCCCTATCAGGGAGGTGACTTCCAGGTTTCTTATGAAGTACTTAATCCCGTTGAAGGTGGAATAGTCGATGCCTCATGCCAGGCAGGATGGGTTTCCGGCGTTACAGCTTCCAATGGCATCATATCTTTTGCCGCTTCCGCAAATGAGTCGGATGCAGACCGCATTGCCGACCTTGCCGTTGTATATACATACGACAACGGATCTTCGACCCAGAATATTTCCAGGACAGTAAGGCTTGTGCAGGCAGCCTACGGAAAGGATATCCCTTCCGGGGAATCTCCGATGATCAATGTCCTTTCTGGGAATATTGAGGCTACGGCTGACGGCGGCCCTTTCACTATCGAATACGAGATAGTCAACCCGGCGGAAGACGGAACGGTCTCGGCTGTGGCGTCCGACAGCTGGATAGAGGTAACCGATTATACTGCGGCCGGGACTGTAAGCGTGTCCGTGGCTGCCAATAGCGGTGCAGCCCGCAACGGTAATGTCACCATTGTCTATACCTATGCAGACGGCAAGACTTCCGTCGAAGTAGGCGTAAGCCAGAAAGGCGCTTCCACCAGCGGCGGCGACGGCTCTTTCACTATCGAGGTGACCGATATCACTACAATAGGCGCGACTATCCATGTTACCCCTTCCGATAATAACATGACGTATATTGCGTTGGTGGATGAGGCTTCCGAAATGGACGGCATGAGCGATACGCAGATTCTCGGCAGCGCTTTGGAGTATTTTGAAGTAATGGCGGCCCGTTACAGCACGGACCTGCAGTCTTATATACAGAACTTCAGGCTTATGACAGGTTATCAGGAGAATACGGTTAACACGCTTGATCCTGGGACCGATTATTATGCGTATGCATTGGGCCTGGACAACAGCGTAACTCCCCCCGTGATGACTACCGCCGTCACGAAGGTTCCCTTTACGACTGCCACCCCTACCGGAATAGAGGGACGGATAGCCATACAGGTAGAATGGATCAGCGAAACCAGGTTCAATGCATCCGCCATGCCCGACAAGGAAGACCGTTATGCATTCGATTTTATCAACGAATCGATTCTCAATAACTACGGCTATACCTCCGGAAGCATAGAAGACAGGATTACCGATTTTTATTATGACAACTATCTTTCCCTGAATATCGGTATCTTTGGGTTGGAGAACTGTACATACAGTGGCCCTGCCTCCCTCCCTCTGTCGGTTTCCTATAATCCGAACAACGACCCGTATTATGTCTATGCATACTATGTGGACAGCACTGGAATGCCTTCTTCAGAGGTATGGATTACTACCATTGAAGACGGTGAAATAGTCTCTTCCGCAGTTTCCATGAAGGATTCATGGCATATGGCTGATTTCGGAAAAGGAATGTACGTACTGGAGAGATAGTCCGCCCTGGCGGATTTTCAGGACGGGGCGCATCGTCAGGTGCGCCCCGTTTGTTTTCTCGGAAAAACGGAGTACATTTGCACTTTGCTTTTGCCGCTCGAGTGGTGGAATAGGTAGACACGCAGGACTTAAAATCCTGTGGGCAGAAATGTCCGTACGGGTTCGATTCCCGTCTCGAGCACACTGTATGAGGCTGACTGAAGGCCGTACCCGTAGCGGGTGCGGCCTTTTTTATCTTCGTCCTTGATCCGAGCGGATGTATTCGGCGATTACCTCGGGATAGGCCTTTTCAAGCCCGTGTATTTTTGCGGCGAGGCTCTCGGGGGTGTCGTCCGCGGATACGGGACATCTGGCCTGGTAGATGATGCGGCCGTGGTCGTAAAGGTTGTCGGCAAGATGTATTGTAATGCCCGATTCTTTTTCGCCAGCGGCTATTACGGCCTTGTGGACATGTTCGCCGTACATGCCTTTTCCTCCGTATGCCGGCAGCAGGGCGGGGTGGATGTTGAGTATCCTGCCGGGATACCGCTCTATCATGTATTCAGGTATTTTACGCAGGAAACCGGCCAGTATGATGTAGTCGGCATGCATGCTTTCAAGGTATGACAGGAAAGAGGTGTCCCCGTTTCCGGTGTGCAGGATGTTTCCGGCAAGTTCGGCCGCGGAGAACGTCACGGACGGCGTCCCGCTTCTCCTGGCTCTTTCCAGTACGAAAGCGTCCCTGCGGTCCGACATGACCGCCGCGACCCTGTATGTTCCGGAGGCTGCCTGGAAGTTGATGATATTTTCAGCATTAGTGCCTGATCCAGAGGCGAAGATAATGAGGTTGCATAAATTTCCGGCCATGTCGTCCTGTCCTTGAATGAACGCAAATTTCGACTAAAATTTCATTATTCCAAAAATTATTCGTTAGTTTGCAACGTCAAAATGACAAGTATTAATTAACTTTTTATTAACTAAAATTTAGACCATGGCAGATATTGTTTCTGAAGTAACAGCCATCATTGTTGATAAACTTGGCGTTGATCCGACCGAAGTAACCCGCGAGGCAAGTTTTACGAATGACTTAGGAGCGGATTCTCTTGACACGGTAGAGTTGATAATGGAATTCGAGAAGAAATTCAATATCGAGATAAAGGACGACGAGGCTGAGAAAATCAGCACTGTAGGTGACGCTATCGACTTTATCGAGGCGCACACCAAGTAAAAGGCATTCAGTCAGGTATGGGTCTTAAAAGAGTAGTAGTTACTGGTATAGGCACCATCAATCCCCTCGGGAACAACACAGGTGACTATTTCCGTAATCTCGATATGGGAGTCAGCGGGGCAGAGATGATAACCTCGTTTGATACCACTCTTTTTAAGACCAAATTTGCCTGCACGGTCAAGAATTTCAATCCCGCGGATTTCGGGTTTGACCGGAAGGAGCTGAGAAAACTCGACCGTTTCGCGCAGTTCGCGATGGTTGCGGCCGACGAGGCCATAAGGGACAGCGGTATTGATCCGGATACTGCGGACAAGGGACGCATAGGCGTCATTCTCGGCTCCGGAATAGGAGGCATAGAAAGCCTCAGCCAGGAGATAATGGGTTTCAGTGAGGGAGGAAGAGTCCCTCGCTTTAGCCCATTTTTCATAACGCGTATGATTTCCGATATCGCCCCGGGGCTTATATCCATCAAGTACGGTTTTGCAGGTCCGAATTATACGACTACGTCGGCATGCGCATCCTCATCCCATGCCATGTCCGATGCGATGAACCTGATACGTCTCGGCAAGGTGGATATCATGATTACCGGCGGGTCGGAAGCCCCGATTACCATTCCCGCGATAGGCGGCTTCAATTCGGCCCAGGCCCTATCGACCAACAACGAGCACTATAAAACGGCATCGAGGCCTTTTGACAGGACCAGGGACGGTTTTGTCATAGGGGAAGGGGCCGGCGTGCTTGTTCTTGAAGAGATGGAGCATGCCCTTGCGCGCGGCGCCAGGATTTATGCCGAGATGGCAGGGGAAGGGATGACGGCAGACGCATACCATATCACGGCGCCCCATCCTGACGGGGCGGGCGCGACAAAGGCTATGGAACTGGCGCTCGAGGATGCCGGGCTCGCTCCGGAAGACGTGGACTACATAAATGTACACGGTACCTCTACTCCTTTGGGTGATATTGCCGAGCTGAAAGCCGTGTGCCGGCTTTTCGGCGATCATGCCTACAGATTGAACATCAGTTCCACAAAGTCCATGCACGGCCATCTTCTCGGAGGGGCCGGAGCAGTTGAGGCCCTGGCCTGCATACATGCGATAAACAGTTCTACAATACCTCCGACAATTAATTTTGAAGTTCCCGATCCCGAAATAGACAGCGGGCTGAACCTTACGCTGAACAAGGCTCAGAAAAGGGAGGTCAATGTGGCCATGAAGAACACATTCGGTTTCGGCGGCCACAATTCGTGCATTATTTTCAAGAAATTCTGATTTTTTTACGGGACCATCAGGCCGTAGGTGACTGTCAGTCTCGGCCTTCTTTCCGGTTCCGCTACAGCCGGCCCTTCAAGGGTGACGCGGCGGTAATTCCTGTTGTCGAACATGTAGTAGGTCATGTCCGTCTCGTCATCGGTAGTGACATTCATCGGGGCTATCCACAGATCGTATGAAGCGTCTACGGAGTCCGGATCGGCGAGTATCAGGTTCTGGATATAGGATGTGACATCCATGGTGTACTGCATGAGCGAGCGGTTAGGGGTTCCTTTGGATGCCACTCCGTCTATTTCGGGCAGGGGCATGTAGTAGTGCAGTGAGTCCGTTGCCCACGGGGTATTGGTAAATGCGTACAGGTATTCCGGATGTTCCGTTTCAAATATTTCATAATCCGCCGGTTCTTTATACGGCATGTCTATGCAGGCCCTGGAGACTATTACCTGCCTGCCGTTTATATCCGGTCCGGCAAGCCATTTTTCAAGCGTGTCCTTAAGTGCCCTTGCGCTTATGTGCGGCTTTATTCCGGAAAGGCTCTCGGCATACAGCGTTTCGTCCGGGTCGTCATTGGCCAGGGTGCCGGAGGTGGACCTGAAATAGTTTTTGGCGTATGTATATCCGAAAACGAAGGATTCGGTAGTGTCGCGGTCGATAATGCCCCTTTCAGGGTCGTTCATGGTAAAGTTTACCGTTATGACCGATGTGCCGAACTGGAGGTAATTGAACCTTCCTCCGGTAATGTGCCCTGGAGGGGTGTCCACCTTTATGTACAGCCCCTTTATCCTGTCCCTGAACAGATCGAAGTCCTGGTACTCGTCTACGGTAGTGGCCAGCAGTTTGCCTGCATATTCGTCAGTCAGTTCTATCCTTATGTTGCCGTCCCCGTAGATGACAGGCGTACCCTTGTTTACCGGTACCGGGCTGTAGTCTTCCTCGGTTATGGAGTTGTTGAATATCCCGAGGCTGTCCATTTTCGTGTTCAGCTCGTAGATTGTGATGTTTTGCGGGATGCCTTCCTGGCTGGCGTCAGGGAGATATGTCGAGTCGATGGAGAGGTTTATATATGCGGAAATCAGTTTGGGGGATACGCCGAGGTCGGAGGTGTCGGAAAGCGGCAGTACGAAAGACGCTCCGTCGCAGACCGTCGTACCGTAGACAGGGTCGTTCATGTATCCCACGAGAATATGGTAGGAGTTGGAACTTTGGACCGAGTCGCTGGGCCTGTTTGTGAAAGGCAGGCTGAAGGTGGCCGTGCCCGTTTCCAAGATGAAGTCCTCGCTTATGAGGCCGCCCCCCAGCGCCCTGTCGTTCTCTACGCAGGAGGCAAGGCATGCGAGGGCAAAGGCCGCAGCTGCAAAAAACCGTCTAATTGACATTATTGTCCAGAATCTTATCGTAAAAACCGTTATATACCTTTATGTATTCTCCCTCGGGCTGTCTGGTGTCGGTGTATCCCAGGACCGGCAGGCCGCGTTCCTCTATGAATGCGGCAAGTTCCGGGCAGGGAGTCTCCGTACACTGGATTATTGCATCCGAGTAGCTGATGGCGAGTTTTGCAAGATTTATGCCATCGGTCCCCGAAAGCGGCTCTATGTCTTTTGCCTTTACCCCGGGCATGAGTATCTTGGTCTTCATTTCGGGGGAGAACCTGCAGTTTAGATGGTCGTCGTATATTGAAAGGACGACTTTGCAGTCCGTGAATATCGGGTCGTTCTTATATGCCTTTTTCAGGTAGAGCGGAAGCAGATGGGAAATCCAGCCGTGGCAATGTATTATGTCAGGCTTCCACCTGAGTTTCTTGACCGTTTCGAGTATCCCCCTTGCAAAGAAGGCGGCTCTTTCGTCGTTGTCTTCTATGAAATTGCCCTCTGCGTCCTCGTAGACGAACTTCCTGTGGAAATAGTCCTCGTTGTCTATGAAGTAGACCTGCATTCTTGCCGAGGGGATGGAAGAGACCTTGATGACCAAGGGCCTGTCAAGGTTGTTGATTACGATGTTCATTCCGGAAAGCCTTATGACTTCGTGCAGCTGGTTGCGCCTTTCGTTGATACATCCGTAGCGTGGCATGAATGAGCGGATTTCCTTTCCGGCTTCCTGTATGCCCTGGGGAAGGTACCTTCCGATCAGGGACATTGTGGATTCGGGCATGTACGGGAAAATTTCCGAGTTGACGAATAATACTCTAACGGGCTCTTTCATTGTGGTCTTGTTCTTTATCTGCAAAGATAGTAATAAAAAACCTAAAGATAGATTTGTTTTTCGTATCTTTGAAGCTCCTATCTCTTTGGGACAAATGAGGAAAAGTGATAATAATATTCTGTATGGCAGGCTGATACGTTCGTATCTGTCTTCTGTCGTCAGTATAAGCCTGGTCCTGTTCCTCTTCGGTATTGCCGGGCTTGTCGTTGTGAATGCGAGGTCGGTTTCCAACTATTTCAAGGAAAACATCACCGTTACGGCTGTCCTTAATGTGGAAGCGGGCGACAGCGATGCCGAGATTCTGGCTGATGAGCTCAAGGACAGGCATTTTGTAAAGAACGTACGGATTATTACCAAAGAGGACGGGGTGAGGGAAATGAAGCGGCTGCTCGGGGAGGACTTCCTGGACGTATTCGAATCGAACCCCATACCGGTCTCGCTTGAACTGCAGGTGGATGCGGCATATATTTCGACGGACAGCCTTGCCGTGATAGAGGCAGGCCTTATGGAAATACCGGTAGTGGACGATGTCGTTTACCAGCAGTCCTTGGTGGAGTTGCTTAACGCCAATATAGAGAGGATTGGCATAATAATGGCGGTATTCATAGCCCTCCTGCTTTTCGTCTCCGTCGTGCTTATCAACAATACCGTAAGGCTCAATATATTTTCGAAGAGATTCACTATTCACACAATGCGTCTTGTCGGCGCCACCAAGGGGTTTATCTCCAGGCCGTTTTTGGGCCAGGCGTTTTTCCAGGGCCTTATTTCGGGGGCGATTGCCGACCTTTGCCTGCTGGCGGCGCTGTACATGATAAGGAACGAATTCAACCAGCTGTTCACCCTTTTCGATGCCGTAATGCTCGCTGCTGTCATGCTTTGCGTGATTCTGGCAGGGATTCTCATCTGCCTGCTCTCCACCCTTTTCGTGGTGCGCAATATGGTATCGATTACCAAAGATGAATTGTATTACGTATAGACAAACTTTATAGACATGGATAAGTTCGCGATTCCGAAACGAAACCTTTATTATATCATAGCGGGCCTGGCCGTACAGGTCATAGGTTATTTGCTGCTGCTTGGCGGAGGGGCCGGGAGCCCGGATGAATTCAATTATGCCCTTTTCAGTTTTACCCGCATGTATGTTTCCCCTGTTCTGATACTTGCGGGCTATGTTCTGGTTATTGTGGCGCTGATGGTACGCAGGCCGCTTTTCAAAGGGCGCAGCTCAGATAAACGCAGCATATAGCCATGGAGTGGTATGAAGCCGTGATACTCGGCCTTGTACAGGGGCTTACCGAGTTTCTGCCTGTAAGTAGCAGCGGGCATATTACGATTTTCAAGGAACTGTTCGGGATAGATACCGGCAACCTGTCTTTCGAGGTGGCCGTGCATGCCGCAACGGTGCTCAGTACTGTCGTCGCCCTGAGAAAGGAGATATGGGAGCTGCTTTCCGGATTCTTCAAGTTCAGGTATAATGCGCAGACGCAGTATGTCTGCAAGATACTCGTGTCGATGATACCTGTGGCTGTCGTGGGCTTTTTTTTCAAGGATTTTGTGGAGGATGTTTTTGGGGCCGGGCTCACAGTCGTCGGCTCCATGCTTCTGCTTACGTCTCTGCTTCTTTTGCTCGGTGAATGGCTTTCAAACAGGCAGGCCAGGAAGTCTGCCGGTACGGGCGTCGAGGCCGGCCGCGAAGTGAGCTACAGGGACGCCGCAATTATCGGGCTGGCGCAGGCCTTTGCCGTCATGCCCGGCCTGTCGCGCTCGGGTACTACCATTGCAACCGGCCTGATGCTCGGTGTCAGGAAAAGCGCCGTGGCGAAATTTTCATTTCTGATGGTTCTTATACCTATACTCGGCGAGACTTTCCTTAGCCTTGTGGGAGGGGATTTCTCGGCCGGGGCCTCTGGAATATCGTCCCTTTCCCTGTGCCTGGGGGCCTTGACGGCATTCGTCTCCGGTTATGCCGCCTGCCGGTGGATGCTGGCCCTCGTGCAGAAGGCCAAGCTGTTTTATTTCGCTATTTACTGTGCTGTCGCAGGGCTTCTGTCCATAATATTGACAATATGGTAGAGAGGACGAAGACCTATTTCGTCTCGGATGTCCATCTGGGTTCGGCTTTCTGCGATTCCATGCGTCTCGAGAAGGATTTTGTGGATTTTTTGGACGGAATCTCGTCCGATGCGAGGGCCCTGTACCTGCTCGGGGATATTTTTGATTTCTGGTATGAGTATAGGTATGTGATACCGAGAGGGCATACCAGGACGTTGGGAAAGCTGGCGGAACTGTGCGATTCCGGTGTCGAGGTCTGTTTTTTCCCCGGCAACCACGATGTGTGGGCTTACGGTTATTTCGAAAAGGAAATCGGTATGAAGGTCCTGTCCCAGCCTTATGTGATGGAGGCAGCAGGGTGCAGGTTCTGTCTCGGCCACGGGGACGGGCTCGGAAAGACGGATGCCGGATTCCGCTTTATACGCTGGATGTTCCACAACCGTTTCCTGCAAAGGCTGTTCAGTGCCGTACATCCGCGCTGGGCCTTTGCGCTTGGCTATGCCTGGGCGGCCCATTCTAAGAAGATGAAGATGGCCCCGGATAATGCCGCGTTTTCTTTTAAGGGCGAAGACGAGCCGGTTTTCAGGTTCGCTGATGATTTCGGAAGGAACTGGGCTGCCGTACACGGAGGGGGGATAGACTATTATATTTTCGGGCATCTGCATACTCCGGCAAGAACAAGAATCCCTTCCGGAGGGGAGCTGATTATCCTCGGTGACTGGTCTCATGGAGGGGAATATGCCGTATACGACGGCTGCAGCCTGTCCCTTGTACGCCGTTATTTCTGAGGATAATCCTTTTTTGGCCTTACGGCCGGCTCCGGCGGATTCTTGCCGAAGACGGATCTGTACAGCCTGTTGAATTCCCCTTTCTGGTAAAGAATGACGAGCTCTTCTGTCTGCCTGTCTTCCCCATCCTTGTCGTAGGGGCGTTTCATGTCCGAGCCGAACAGCCTGGCGACTCCCTGCCAGAAGCCTGCCGCCACCTTGCCTTTATAGTCTTTGACTATATTGTAGGAGGTGAGACCCGCTTCCCTGTCAATCAGCCTGAGCAGGAGTTTTCCCTGACTGATGGTGAGATCCCTGAGCGGTTTTTCGAAGGTTGCGAACAGTTCGTCCTGGAATGAGTTGATATACCGGTTCTGTTTTCTCTTCTGCATTCCGGATATGTTCGAGTCTGCCTCTTCCAGTTTTTCTTTTGCGACGAGGGCGTAAGGGTATGTCTTGGCAAAATTGTGGACAAGCCTGTAGTATTTCCGCCACTCCTTACCCTTGCGCCTTGCGCTTACGTATACCGGGGGGATGGATTCGATTACCGTAGTGTCCGTGTCCGGGGCGTAAACCACAACTATGGAATCATTGTCCTGTGCCGCTGCGGATGACAGGAGGACACAGGACAACAGGATTGCCGGTATGGTTTTACGTAACAGGCGCATCAGTTGCCGCCCATGGATTTCTGCAGCTCCCTTGCCGACTTGAGGAATTCCTCCACGCTCATCTCCTTGAAGAAAAGCAGGCCGTGCGTAGTGCGCAGCCTCGGGCTTGGATTCTGATAGAAGAAAGGCTTGCCGAGAACGCGCTGCACCTTCGCGAGCTGGCCGACCCATATCCTCTTGGCCAGGTCGCTGAATTTGCCGTCGAGCATGTAGCTCGGGAACGAAGCGTCTACCTGGCTTGTGTAGCAGTTGCAGAAAGCGTTGTCAAATACTCCCATCGCATTGAGGGATACCGGTACTATGTGCGTGGCCTCGGAAGGGAGGAATCTGTACCATACGTTTCTGTATCCCCATATCTTGAGGTGGCTGAGGTCGGTTTCCCTTGACCATTCCCTTATGGCTTCCGCTATTGCCTGGAGAACCTTGTAGTGGGTGTCTGGCCCGCTGCCTTCGGGGTCGAAGGCGATACTGATTACGGTAGGCTTTATTGTGCGCAACTCTTCGAGAATGGGGGCAACGTCCCTTTCCCTGTTGGGCTGTTCCGTGAAGATGTCGCCCGTATAGAACCCGAGCCTGAGGTGGTGTACGTTTTCATTCTTTATCCCGAAGAATCCCCATACCAGTTCCTCTTCAAACTCCCTTATCATGCCTTTCAGCAGCCTTATGTCGGCGGACATCTTCTGTCCGTCGTAGCTCCTGCGGGTTTCGTCTATTACTTCCGTGATTTTTTTGCGCAGTGCGGCCTTGTCGCGTACGCCGTAGATTTCGACGAAGTCCCTTACGAGCCTGTGCGCCCTGCCGCGCTTGCGTTCCTCAGCGTTTCCGGATGCCACGTTAATCAGGAAATGGTATATGTCCTTGTCCCTCTTTTCCGTCCATCCCTTACTGAAGAAATCCGGGTAGTCTGTCATCTCGATTTTGCCCTTGTCAAGGAAATCGAGCGTCTCTTCGAGTGCGGTTATCAGGAAACGGTTGGTGACGGCGTTGAAGCCGGAAGTCATTATGGAGAAGTGGGAACTGTTGGTTTCGTTCCTGGATACCCTGTGTATGTGCGGAAGAAGCCCGAGCAGTATGTCATCGTGATGGGGACCGGTATAGTAAAAAGTCTGGTTGCTCCAGGAAGACGTCCCGCAGTCGATTTTCTTTTTGAGCGAATCTATGACGCTCTGTACGGTATGCTCGCCCAGGTCCGGAATCATCCTGCAGTATTCGTCCTCCATGAGGTCTTCTACCGTTACCTTGTCACCGTATTTGTTTATCCTGTTGCAGCAGTCGATTACCGCCCTGTCGGTTTTTTCCTGGCTCCAGGGGGTGGAGGTGTAGTAGTTGTATACGGATTCATGCAGCATCGATGCTGCGCCTGTGGTCAGATAGAAACGTGCGTTCGGCAATTTGGCGAGAACGGACGCCGGATACAGGTTGCACGGCTTTTTCTCGAGGGCGTCGGCAACTACCGGGGCCTTTGCTTCTCCGGCTGCAAATATGATGGCAACGGCATCCCGGTTATGCGTTATGGTATCAAGCCCTATGGTTATTACGGGTTTGGTCCTGGATACCTCAATGCCGCCGAGGTCTCCGGCTGCGGCGGCCTGCGTTTCAAAATTCGTGTGGGTCAGTCTTGTAGTGGAGTGAGGGTCGCTTCCTCTCGTGTTGAATGCGATGTGACCGTCCGGCCCTATGCCTCCGAGGAAGAACCCTATGCCTCCCAGATCCTTGACTTTCTGGTCGTATTCGGCGCACCAGTTGTCGATCATGAAGATGGAACGCTGCTGTATCCTTTCGGCGGCATTTGCCGGCTCGCGGTAGCGCAGGCCGAGATCTATGACTCCGTCAGCGAATACCTCATTGAAATGCCTTCCGTCCGCCAGCGGGATTTCATCGCAGTTTATGAACTGTCCTTTCGACGCATCGAGGCCGAATCCTTCGATATAGTATTTCTTTACATAATAGTAGAAGCTGTTGTGCTGTGTCGGGTCTATCGGATAGAATTCGTCTATCTGCACGAAGTGCAGCCCGCGCAGGTCCGGCTTGTGCTTTATCGCCAATCCGTTTTCCATGCGCATTTTTTCTCCCTCGGCCGTATTCCATCCGTTCAGGGTCCTTTTTACCCATTCTATGAAATATTCCGGGGTCTTCCCCGTAGGGAGGCTTATTACGCCTTCGGGGTTAGTGTCTGCCCACTCGAGAAATCGCAGGGCCGCGAGCTTTCCCAGTTTCGGGAAATTCTCCACGGTAATATAAGGGATGTTTGTAGGGAATCTGTGTGTGACATTGCCTGCAAAGGCTTTTTCTACATTTGAAAATTCGGAACACATAATGCTGTTGTCTTGAACTGCAAAGTTAAGCATAAATCACCGTCGGGTGTGCAAAGTTTGTAGAGTATCTGTCGGGGCGGTCCCGGACTTTCTTGTCCCGGGGAAGATGATACGCATGTCGAAATGCGGTGCGCGGATTTTTTTTTGATTTTTATAAATTATTGAGCCAACCGGATTTGGGTATTGATTTTCCGTGTCGAAAATATGTATGTTTTCTGAGTAAAAAATGCTGAAATAATTTGGCGTTATGATAATTTGTCATATCTTTGCAACCCGCCTTCAGAGGATAATTGTGTCTAATGGGGTGGTAATAAGGCGATTATATTTATTTGAGTTATAGTTAAACAGTATAAGACAATGTTACAACCAAAGAAAACAAAGTTTAGGAGGCAGCAGAAGGGGCGCATGAAAGGAAATGCGCACCGCGGGACAGAACTGTCTTTCGGTTCTTTCGGTATAAAGACTCTGGAGTCATGCTGGCTTACCGGTCAGCAGATAGAGGCTGCCCGTCAGGCTGTAGTGCGTTACATGAAGCGTGAGGGAAAGATCTGGATACGTGTTTTTCCTGACAAGCCTTTTACCAAGAAGCCTGCCGAAGTGCGTATGGGTAAGGGTAAGGGTAATCCTGAAGGATTTGTGGCTCCCGTTACTCCGGGCCGTATGCTTATTGAAGCGGAAGGCGTTCCTTTGGAGGTTGCAAGGGAGGCTCTCCGTCTCGGGGCTCAGAAGCTGCCTGTAATTACAAAGTTTGTGGTCCGCAGGGATTATGTAGAACAATAAAATTAAGGAGGAGATAAAAGATGAAGCCTAAAGAAATTCGCGAGATGTCAATAAAGGATTTGCGTGAGCGCATCGAGACCGAGAAGGCCAATCTCAGCCAGATGCTGCTCAACCACGCTATCTCCCCCATTGAGGATACTTCCAAGATCAGAAAGGCGAAAAAGGATATCGCCCGCATGATGACTATTCTCGGAGAACAGGAAAGAAACGCAAAGGCCGAATAGCCGCATATATTTATGGAAAGAAATTTACGCAAAGAAAGAATCGGGATAGTGGTAAGCAACAAGATGGACAAGTCCATCGTTGTGGCTGTAAAGGAGAAGGAAAAACATCCCATTTACGGCAAGTTCGTAAATAAAACCACTAAATTCGTCGCTCACGATGAGAAGAATATATGCGACGAAGGAGATACAGTCCGCATTATGGAGACTCGTCCCTTGAGTAAGACCAAATGCTGGAGGTTAGTAGAAATCGTAGAAAAAGTTAAGTAAGCTATGATACAGCAAGAGACACGTTTACAAGTGGCCGACAACAGTGGTGCGAAGGAAGTGCTTTGCATCCGTGTCCTTGGCGGCACGCGCCGTCGTTATGCGACTGTAGGGGACAAGATTGTCGTAGCAGTGAAGAGCGCCGTTCCCGGCGGTGACGCAAAGAAGGGATCGGTGTCCAAGGCAGTCGTAGTGCGCACGAAGAAAGAGGTCCGTCGTGCTGACGGTTCTTATATACGTTTTGATGATAATGCCTGCGTGCTTCTGAATAACCAGGGCGAAGTCCGCGGCACCCGTATTTTCGGGCCCGTTGCCCGTGAGCTTCGCGACAACTATATGAAAATAGTTTCACTGGCACCCGAAGTATTATAAAAGGAGGTTTAAGATGAATAAGAAATTGCATATCAAGAAAGGTGACATGGTGTATGTGAACGCCGGGGACGATAAGGGCAAGACCGGGAAAGTCCTTGAGGTTCTTACGAAAAAGGACCGTGCCATCGTTGAGGGTGTCAATATGGTGAGCAAGCACACCAAACCCAATGCCAAGCATCCCCAGGGCGGCATTATCAAGCAGGAGGCAGGTATACATATTTCCAATCTCCAGGTAATCGACCCCGTAAAGGGCGGTCCTACGAGGATAGGGCGCCGCATCGGAGAAAAAGGCAAGTTAGTTCGTTACGCTAAAAAATCAGGAGAGGAGATCAAGTAATGGCAAAGAAAGCAGAAGCAAAGCAGGAACAGCAGGTAAGCCTCAAGGGTTATGTTCCCAATCTCCAGAGGAAGTACAGGGAGGAGATAGTGGACAAGCTCCGCAAGGAGTTTGGCTTCAAGACGGTAATGCAGGTTCCCAAACTTACCAAGATTACCATCAACCAGGGCATAGGCGCCGCTACCGGCGACAAGAAGCTCGTGGATGTGGCAGTGCAGGAACTTACGGCCATAACCGGCCAGAAAGCGATAGCTACCTATTCGAGGAAGGATATTTCCAATTTCAAACTGCGTAAGGGAATGCCTATCGGGGCGAAAGTGACTCTCCGCTCTACCAAGATGTATGAATTCCTCGAAAGGCTCATAGCGGTATCGCTGCCGCGCATAAGGGACTTCAACGGTATAAACGAGAAGTTCGACGGGCGCGGGAACTATACTCTCGGCATCAAGGAGCAGATTATCTTCCCTGAAATCGACATAGACAAGATCCAGAAGATCTTCGGTATGGAGATAACATTCGTGACTTCTACCGAGAAAGATGAAGAGGCTTATGCCCTTCTTCGCGAATTTGGGTTGCCTTTTAAGAATAAAAAATCGTAATCATATATGGCAAAAGAATCAATGAAGGCACGTGAGGTAAAGCGTGCGAAACTCTGCGCGAAGTATGCTGAAAAGCGCAAAGCCCTGAAAGAAGCCGGCGACTGGGCCGCTCTCGACAAATTACCCAAGAACTCGAGCCCCTGCCGCAAGCATAACCGTTGTTCCATAACGGGCCGTCCCAAGGGATATATGCGTGTTTTCGGAATAAGCCGTATCCAGTTCCGCGAAATGGCGAGCCAGGGACTTATCCCCGGAGTACGCAAGGCATCGTGGTAATGACCGGAGAATAGATGTACATAATCAAATATTATTAACAATTGGATATCGGGCATCCGTACGGGTGTCGAATCTACAAACCAAATTACAATGACTGATCCAATAGCAGATTTCCTGACAAGAGTCAGAAATGCGTACCTCGCAAAGCACAGGGTGGTAGAGATACCTTCCTCGAAAATGAAACTTGAATTGACCCGTATCCTTTTTGACAAGGGATACATTCTGAGCTACAAGGTCGTTGAGGGCACACCCTACAACACTATAAAAATAGCCTTGAAGTATCATCCGCAGACCAGGCAGGCAGCCGTCAAGAAGATGATCCGCATAAGCAAGCCCGGTTTGAGGAAATATGTCGGTGTGGACGATCTCCCCAGAGTTCTCAACGGACTCGGCGTTGCCATACTTTCCACATCGAGGGGTGTGATGACCGACAAGGAGGCAAGGGAACAGAATGTAGGCGGGGAAGTGCTGTGCTACGTATATTAGAAACAATTAAAAAGTCAGAATAATGTCAAGAATAGGAAAATTGCCTGTACACCTGCCGCAGGGAGTCACCGTTACGGTCGGCTCCGACAATGTGGTAACGGTTAAAGGACCGCTCGGACAACTGAGTCAGCAAGTAAGTCCTGAGATCAAAGTATCCGTTGACGGGAATATCGTTGCGGTAACCAGACCGACAGACCTTCCCAGACACCGTTCAATGCATGGACTGTACCGTGCCTTGATTCAAAACATGGTGACCGGGGTGTCTACCGGATTTACCATTAAACAGGAATTGGTGGGCGTGGGCTACCGCGTTGAAGTAAAGGGGCAGATCGTAGAGCTCAGCCTCGGTTACTCCCATGATATTCATTTCCAGCTCCCCTCTGAAGTAAAGGGTGAGGCTGAGGCTGTCAAGAAGGGACAGAACCCCGTCCTCGTGCTCAAGAGCTGTGACAAGCAGCTTCTCGGCCAGGTAGCGGCCAAGATACGCACATTGCGTGCTCCGGAGCCGTATAAGGGCAAAGGTATTAAATTTGTCGGCGAGCAGCTTCGCCGTAAGGCCGGTAAGTCAGCCGGAGCTAAATAATAGGAGGAGATTAACATGTCAATGACGAGAATAGAGAGAAGACAGAGGATACGTTACCGTATCCGCAAGGTGGTGAGCGGCGTGCCGCAGAAACCGAGGATGTCCGTGTTCAGAAGCAACAAACAGATATATGTGCAGCTCATCGACGACCTGCACGGTGTAACTCTTGCGCATGCCGCTTCCAATGACAAGTCTCTGGGTGAGGCTGTGAAGGGCAAGACAGGAGTGGAGATAGCCGCCTTAGTAGGCAAACTGATAGCCGAAAGGGCTGCCGAGAAGGGAATTACCACCGTTTCGTTTGACCGCGGAGGTTACCTTTATCATGGAAGAGTAAAAAGTTTGGCAGAAGCCGCACGTGAAGGCGGACTTAAATTCTAAAGAACCATGGCAGATATTAACGTAAAGAAAGTAAGAACGACTGACCTTGAGCTTAAAGACAGGTTGGTAGCAGTACAGAGAGTCACCAAGGTGACCAAAGGTGGCCGTCACTTCAGTTTTGCGGCGATTGTAGTCGTTGGTGACGAGAAAGGTGTTGTCGGCTATGGTCTTGGGAAAGCCAATGAGGTGACTACCGCTATATCCAAGGGAATAGAGGATGCAAAAAAGAATCTCGTGAAGATTCCTTTGAACAAGAGGACTATCCCGCATGAGCAGGAAGCCAAGTTCGGCGGGGCGAGAGTATTTATGAAACCTGCCGCTCCCGGTACGGGTGTAAAGGCCGGAGGCGCCATGCGTGCAGTGTTCGAGTCTGTGGGCATCCAGGACGTGCTGGCAAAGTCCAAGGGATCTTCCAACCCCCACAACCTGGTGAAGGCCACTATCGCTGCGCTTGCAGAACTGCGTGATGCATATACGGTTGCCGGAGTACGCGGGATTCCGATGAACAGGGTATTTAAAGGATAAGGAGGCATGATTATGGCAAAAGTTAGGATTACTCAAGTCAGAAGCAAGAACGGTTCGACGGCAAGGCAGAGGGCAAACCTCGTATCGCTTGGCCTGCACCGCATGCACCAGTCAGTGGAAGTGGAACTGACTCCCGTAACCAAGGGAATGATTCAGAAAGTTCTGCACCTTGTCAAAGTTGAAGAGTTAAACTAAATCGGAGGTTAAGAGAATGAAACTACATAATTTGACACCTGCAAAAGGTTCGACCAAAAGAGAAAAGAGAGTCGGCAGGGGCGAAGGCTCGGGACGCGGCGGCCAGTCCACACGCGGTATGAACGGCGCCAAATCGCGTTCCGGATATCACAGGAAGTTAGGATTCGAGGGCGGCCAGATGCCTATCCAGAGGCGTCTTCCCAAGTTCGGCTTCAAGAATCCCAACAGAGTGGAGTATAAGGCCGTGAATCTGTCCATGCTTCAGGCTCTCGTCGAGAAGGAGAATGTCACTGTTGTCAACTTCGATACCCTTATCGGTGCCGGCCTTGTGTCCAAGAACGACAAGGTGAAGATACTTGGCAAGGGAGAGCTGAAAGCCAGACTTGATGTTGTTGCCGATGCATTCTCCAAATCGGCCAAGGAAAAGATAGAGGCATTGGAAGGCAAGGCCATCGTATTTAAACCTGAAGCCGAATGAAACGATTTATTCAGACGATAAAGAATATCTTCAAGATTGAGGAGCTCCGCAAAAGGATAGGCTATACCTTCCTTTTGCTGCTCGTCTATCGTCTCGGTTGCTTTATTGTGCTTCCGGGCATTGACCCCACCCAACTGGCCAATCTTGAGGCGCAGGCTTCCACAGGCCTTCTCGGCCTGCTGGACATGTTTTCCGGAGGTGCTTTCGGTAACGCGTCCATCTTCGCCCTCGGTGTGATGCCCTATATCTCGGCGTCCATCGTAATCCAGCTGCTCGGGGTTATGGTCCCCTATTTCCAGAAGATGCAGAGGGAAGGCGAGAGCGGGCGCAGGAAAATGAACCAGTGGACACGTTATCTGACCATTATCATCCTCCTGCTTCAGGGCCCCGCCTATATTACTAACCTTCATGCCCAGTTGCCTGCAAACGCATTCCTGATTTCAGGCTTCGGATACAATATCTTCGCTACGATATTGCTGATGGCGGGCACCATGTTCGTGATGTGGCTCGGCGAGCGCATTACCGACAGAGGGATTGGTAATGGCATATCATTGATAATCATGGTCGGAATCATAGCGCGTCTGCCTTTCGCAATCTTTGCCGAAGGAGCTTCGAGGTTTAACCAGACCACAGGAGGCGCCCTTATGTTCATCGTGGAACTGGTGATTCTCTTCCTTGTGTTCGTTGCGACCATCGCCCTTGTCCAGGGCCAGCGCAAGGTTCCCGTACAGTATGCCAAGAGAATCGTCGGGAACAAGCAATACGGCGGTGTACGCCAGTATATTCCATTGAAGATCAATGCTGCCGGCGTTATGCCTATTATTTTTGCGCAGGCGCTGATGATGTTCCCGCTCCTTTTCGCGCGTTTTGACGCTTCACGCGGGCTTGCGGCTGCATTGAGCGATTTTACCGGTTTCTGGTATAATTTCACATTCGCCGTTTTGGTAATAGCATTTACATATTTCTATACGGCAGTGACAGTCAATCCTACCATGATGTCGGAGGAAATGAAGAAAAACGGAGGGTTCATACCCGGAATCAAGCCGGGCAAGAAGACAGCCGATTATATTGATGCGATAATGTCCCGCATCACCCTTCCCGGATCCATCTTCCTGGCAATAGTCGCCATCCTTCCGGCATTCGCAATGATGTTCGGGATAAACAACCAGTTCGCCCAGTTCTACGGCGGAACTTCGCTGCTTATCCTTGTAGGCGTTATCCTGGATACGCTTCAGCAAATCGAATCGCATCTGCTGATGCGCCATTATGACGGTCTTATGAAAACGGGACGTCTGAAAGGACGTTCGGGTATGTAACGACAAGTACGGAAGCATGATCAGAATAAAAACCAGAGAAGATATCGAGATCCTTAGGGAGAATGCCCTGATAGTTTCAAGGACACTGGCCGAGGTCGGCAGGCATGTCGCCCCGGGCGTTACGACCATGTCTCTGGACAAGGTCGCCGAGGACTTTATCAGGGGCTGCGGTGCCGAACCTGGTTTTCTGGGCTACGGGGGATTCCCCTATACGCTGTGTATCTCCGTCAATGATGTTGTTGTCCACGGATTCCCGTCGGACTACAAGCTCAAGGAGGGAGATATTGTTTCTGTAGACTGCGGAACTATATACAAGGGTTTTTACGGTGACTCTGCCTATACATTCCCGGTGGGGAATGTGTCAGAAGAAACAGCCAAACTTCTGAGGGTTACCAAGGAGTCTTTGTATCGCGGCATAGAAAAGGCAGTCGCCGGGAACAGGATAGGGGATATCGGCCATGCGGTCCAGTCTTATGCGGAGGGATTCGGGTTTTCAGTGGTGCGCGAGATGGTCGGGCACGGCATAGGGAGGAATATGCACGAGAGTCCGGAAGTGCCGAATTACGGCAAGCCGGGTTCTGGCAAGAAGCTCCTGCCGGGAATGACCATCTGCATAGAGCCGATGATTAATGCCGGCAACAAGGCTATCTTCCTGCATGACAACGGGTGGGCTGTAAGCACCATCGACAGGAAGAATTCGGCTCACTTTGAGCTTACAGTGGCTATTACTGAAGACGGCCCCGCGGATATTCTGTCAACTTTTGACTTTATAGAAGGAAAACGACAATATTGATTTTAAGGAGACGAGACTTATGCCCAAACAAGCAGCTATCGAGAAAGAAGGAACGATTATAGAGGCATTGTCCAATGCCATGTTCAGAGTGGAATTAGATAATGGCCATGTTATAATTGCCCATATTTCAGGGAAAATGAGGATGCATTATATCCGCATACTCCCCGGTGACAAGGTTAGGGTGGAAATGTCCCCTTACGATCTTACAAAAGGTAGAATTTCTTTCAGATACAAATAAAAAATTACGATATGAAAGTAAAAACATCCATTAAGAAGCGCAGCGAGGATTGTAAAATAGTCAAACGCAAAGGGCGTCTTTATGTCATTTGCAAAAAGAATCCCAAGTTCAAGATGCGTCAGGGATAGTATTAACCAGTAAAACAATTAAAAGTAAAATAGAATATGGCACGTATAGCCGGTGTAGATTTACCTAAAAACAAGAGAGGGGAGATAGGCCTGACCTATATCTACGGCATCGGTCGCAGCTCGGCGAGGAAAATTCTCACGGATTGCGGCATCGATTTCGATACCAAGGTAAGCGAATGGAACGATGAGCAGATAGCCGCAATAAGGACTACGATCTCCGAGCACTACAAGATTGAGGGTGAGTTGCGTTCATCCGTACAGTTGAACATCAAGCGTCTGATGGATATCGGATGTTACAGGGGCATCCGCCATCGTCTCGGCCTTCCGGTAAGGGGACAGAGTACGAAGAACAATGCCCGTACACGTAAAGGAAAGAAGAAGACTGTGGCTAACAAGAAGAAAGCAACCAAATAACGGAAACTGAATCATGGCAAAGAAAACAGGAACATCCAATAAGAAAAGAGTTGTAAAAGTAGATGCGTACGGGGAAGCCCATATTTCTTCTACCTTTAACAACGTGATTGTTACTCTGACCAATACAATGGGTCAGGTTATCAGCTGGTCTTCCGCAGGCAAGATGGGCTTCAAGGGCTCCAAGAAGAACACTCCCTATGCAGCACAGGTAGCAGCCGCTGACGCAGCGAAGGTTGCCTATGATTTGGGTCTGCGCAAGATCAAGGCCTATGTTAAGGGTCCGGGCGCAGGGCGCGAGTCCGCCATCCGTACCATTTACGGTGCAGGGATAGAGATTACGGAGATAATCGACGTGACACCTCTCCCCCATAACGGATGCCGTCCCAAAGGACGTCGTAAAGTATAATGTTAGAAGACTTTTAAAACGAATTTGATATGGCAAGATATACAGGTCCTACAACCAAGATAGCCCGTAAGTTCGGGGAGCCGATATATGGCCCGGATAAGTACTTTGAGAAGAAAAACTATCCTCCCGGACAGCACGGTATGGCCCGCAAGCGCAAGAAGACATCGGAGTATGGCTTGCAGTTGAAGGAAAAGCAGAAAGTTAAATATACTTACGGAGTTCTCGAGAGACAGTTCCGTAATACCTATGCAAAGGCCCAGAAAATGAAAGGCCGTACAGGTGAGAACCTTCTCATCCTGCTCGAGTCCCGTCTGGACAACCTTGTCTACAGGATGGGCATTGCACCCTCGCGTGCGGCTGCAAGGCAGCTGGTCTCCCACTGCCACATCGTTATGAACGGCAGCGTGTGCAGCATCCCCTCCGCGACAGTCAGGCCGGGCGATGTAATCGGGGTTCGCGAAAGGTCGAAGAGCCTTGAGGTAGTGCAGAACAGCGCCGCCGACACCTGCAAGTATTCATGGATCGAATGGAACCGTGCGGAACTTTCAGGGAAGTATCTCAACTATCCCGAGAGAACCGAGATTCCCGAGCCCATCAATGAGCAGTTAATCGTCGAATTGTATTCAAAATAATAGTTAAAGTCATGGCAATATTAGCATTTCAAAAACCGGAAAAGGTAATAATGCTCGATGCAACCGACACCTTTGGCCGTTTCGAGTTCAGACCTCTTGAGCCCGGCTACGGGGTCACGATAGGTAACGCCTTGCGTCGTATTCTCCTATCCTCTTTGGAGGGTTTTGCCATCACTTCCGTTAAAATCGAGGGTGTAAGCCACGAATTCGACACGATTCCCGGTGTAATCGAGAGTGTTGTTGACATTATTTTGAATCTTAAGAAAGTACGTTTCAAAAGAGAGGTAAAGGAAGAGGAGAATGAGACCGTCAATATCTCCATTACCGGGAAACAGGAGTTTACGGCAGAAGACATATCCAGGAATCTGACCAATTTCTCCGTTCTCAATCCCGAACTGCATATCTGTTCCATGGAACCTACAGTCAAACTGAATGTGGAACTCAAGATAGGCAAGGGAAGGGGATATGTCCCGGCTGAAGAGAACAAGGTCGAATCCGCTCCGGTCGGTACGATTCCCATCGATTCCATATTCACGCCAATCAAGAATGTGAATTATATTGTGGAAGACTACCGTGTAGAACAGAAGACGGACTATAACAAGCTGATTCTGGAAATTACGACGGACGGCTCCATTCATCCCAAGGACGCTCTGACTGAGGCGGCCAAGATACTTATCTATCACTTCATGCTTTTCTCGGAAGAAAAGATTTCCCTTGAGGCTGCTCCCGAGAAGAACAATGCGGAGGTTCTCGATGAGGAGTCCCTCAGGATGCGCCACCTCCTTCTTACCAAGCTTTCCGATATGGAACTTTCTGTCAGGGCACTCAACTGTCTGAAAGCCGCCAATATCGACACATTTGCCGATCTGGTGTCACATCAGAGGCCGGAACTGATAAGATTCAGAAATTTCGGAAAGAAATCCATGAATGAGATAGACATGCTGATGGAAAGGGTGAAACTGACTTTCGGCATGGATGTCAGCAAATACAATATAGAAGTTAAAAAGAAGAAAACCGAAGAAGAAAATGAGGCACAATAGGGGATTTAACCATTTAGGACGCAAGAGCGGACACCGCAAGGCCATGCTGGCCAATATGGCGTCATCGCTTATAATGCATAAACGAATAGAGACAACTGTAGCAAAGGCAAAGGCCTTGAGGGAATATGTAGAACCCTTGATAACCAAATCGAAGGATGATTCGACCCATTCCCGCCGTACTGTTTTTGCCTATCTTAAGCAGAAAGAGGCGGTAACTGAACTTTTCCGTACCGTGGCCCCGAAAATTGCGGACCGTCCGGGAGGGTATACCCGTATCATCAAGACAGGGTTCCGTCAGGGAGATGCTGCCGATATGGCATTTATAGAACTGGTGGACTTCAACGAGGCTATTACAGGTTCGGCTAAGAAGGAAGAACCCAAGAAGGCTCCCACCCGCCGCAGCCGTTCACGCAAGAGCACTGCCAAGCAGTCGGAACCTGAAGCCGGTGCCAAGCCCAACGTAGAGGGCAAGGTGAGCACCAGGAGTGCTGCCGCCCCGCGCAAGAGTACTGCCCCGCGCAAGACTCAGGGAAAGTAATATCGGATCGTTCACCGGTTGTGAATGATTTAGTCAGAAGCGGCTCAAGTCATTTTGGGCCGCTTTTCCTATAGTATGACATATTGCTAACTAAAAACATATCGATATGAAAAAAATCTTATTGTTTCTGATTTCCATAGCGTTGTTCGCTTCCTGTGCCGAGAAGGAAGAACCTGTAACCGACATCGCCCTTACGGTTGCCGTTACCGACGGCGGCTTTGTCATGTCTGACGGCAGTACCGTATATTCCACCGCTTTCGAGGCAGGTGACCGTATCGGACTCTTTGCGGTCAGGGACGGGGCTATTGTTGCCGGGATGGAAAACCTGTGCCTTACGGCATCCGGTTCTGCCGGCTCCCTCGTATGGCAGGCGGCTGATCCTGAAATGACGTATCCTTCGGATGCAACGTACTTTGCATACTATCCCCATACGGATAACCTTCCGGCGGAAGTCGTTCCTGCCGGGAAGACGCCCGAAGACTTCTTTGCGCAGGTAATATCCGCCTGGGATGTACAGCTGGACCAGAGCGGCGATGGCTATGCCTCTTCCGACCTGCTCGTGGCCGCATCTTCTCCTTCGGACGGCCGTCTTGACATGGATATGTCCCATGTGATGTCGCTCCTTATGATAGAATTGCCGGGAACGGTCTACAGGTTTACGAATACCGATTATCAGATACCTGATTATTCGCTTTCCAGCGCTGTGTCGTTCAATGAAGGAATTGTACCTGTGTTTGAGGGGGGTAGGTATCTGTATATAATAAAACCCGGGAGTTACTCCCTGTCCGGCAATTATGTCGCTGACCGAAATACTGTGGACTGGGCATGCTCCGGCAATGCGGTATCGGGCGAAGCGTATCTCCATTCCGAGGGCGAATCCATCGTTATCGAGCATCTTTTGCAGACAGGCGACTTTTTCCTGGCTGACGGTACATTGCTTTCAAAGGACGAGAGCGCCTCGGTAGTAGGGGCTGCCGATGTGATAGGCATAGTCTGCCAGATAGATCCTGAAAGGATAGCCGACGGTGAGCGGGAGGCTTTGGGCGGTGTCGCCCATGCCCTTGTGCTTGCAACGAGGAATGCAGGAAACGGCGGGCTTTACCGTTTCTATACTGATTATGCAATTTGGGAGACCGATTTCGAGAACAGTTTTGTACGCGACGAGACGGAGATAGGTTTTCCTGAAGTTCCGCAGGAGACCAATCTTGACAAGCTCTGTGAACTTGCGGATGCGAATTTGGGCGGATATGAGGCTACGCACCTTATCTATACCGAAAGGGCCGAGGATTTGGCTGCCGGCAATTATCCCGGATTCAAGGCCGTATATGATTTTGCGGCCGAGGTGGGCGGTCCTGTGGACGGGCTGACTACAGGGTGGTTCATGCCTTCTGGCGGGCAGTATCTGGATGCTATAAGGAACCTTTGCGGGGTAACGCTTACTGCCGCCGAGGTATCCGAATCGGGCAATAATGAAGGTACCATGACATGGTTCGACAACGGCCTGCTTTCCCAGACCATTAATGCCACCATGGAGAAAGTTGCGCCTCGATGCAAGACGCTTTATTATGACTATCAGAATGCTACGATGGTATCGGTTACGGCTGCCCCTGATTTGCACCGTTATATCGATCTGGCTGACGGAGGTTGGGTAGATTATCTCTGCGCCTGGAAATACACTACCTCAATGGTGAGGCCGATGCTCGCATTCTAAGACGTTTGATAATAAATCCGTAGGATTGTAAAAAGCCCGGAGCAATGCCGGGCTTTTTGCATTTGACTATGTTTCCGTCATGGACCGTACGGGAGTGTCCCAGCTGCGGGACACGCCGTCCGCGGGTCTGGCAAGAGCAAAGAAAGGCCGGCCGCGAAACTGCTTTCGGGCCGGCCTCTTCATTTTGTCGGGTGGTGTTACCCGGATTGTCAGTTGAGTGAGTTGACCAGGTCTACAAGGTCCTCTATCGGATCAGTTTCAGTCGATATGGGATTGAAGTATGTCCTGTCTATGGTACCCCACTGGCCGCTGGCATCCTTGGCTACGCTGAGCAGCGTGTACATTCCGCCATAAGGAGGGATGTCATAGTAGTTTACTTTGATGAACAGGTGGGTTGTCCCTTCTTCGACAAGGTAGAAGAAAGGATTCGTGGTAATCCAGCTCAGCAGATCGTCATCAGTCCTGTATTCTTCCTCGGGATCCGAGTAGTCGCCGTTGGCAAGATAGTAGTAGCATTCTACCGCCTCGTCATTACGTTCCACTTCAAATACGGCAACAGCGGCGTCCTTGAGAGTTGTGCTTTCAGGGAACAGTCCGGCCGCCAGGGCTTCATTGCCGTCATACACCCCTATATAGGTGTTGTCGAAATATGCACCGGAAGCTGTCTCGCTTGATGTCCTTGCCTTAGCAGTCACTATCTTGTCCGTAGGAACCCCGTCGTTGGATACTGCGACTGCGGCTACGATATAGTCGGTTTCCGGGGTAAGTCCGCCGGGCTCGAATGTATGTTCCCCGCGTTCGCATGTACTTTCAGTGGCATCTGTCATGGTATAACCGGGATTATACTGTACGTTGAAGTCGTACTGCATCTTTATCGCCCTTGACGTGGAGTCCTTGACAAATTCGTCCGAATAGTTTTCGGCAGGTATCACCATACTGTAGTAGTAGATGCTTTCCGAGCCTTGTTCAGGTATCACTCGGTAGTTCATTCTCCTGGCTGTCACTGCATCGACTGATATTTCCGCTGTGAAGTCCTCCGGGAGTATGCCGCGTTCGGTATCGAAAGCAAGAAGGAAACATTCGCCCGAGCGTCCGACTCCGGGTTCATATCCGAATGCGAAGAGGTAGTATCTCGTATTCTGGTTTACGGCGAAGTCAGGGATATCGTAGGCGCCGGTATAAAGTCCCATGCCTGCGTCAAGGAAATGCCTCTGGTTCTCTACATAAGTGTCGGCGATTGCATTAGGCTCATCCTCCGATAACCCGGGATAGCTGCCGGCAGGCTGGCACAGCCATACGTATGTAGCGTTCATGTCCGAAGGCACGACTTTTACATGGGCCGTGCTTGTTGTTATATCTGTAGCCGAAAGCTCGAATGTAAGCGATGCCGTTTCTTCCATGGTGGTGGCCTCTTCCGTTGACACCGGTGTTGTCAGCGAACCGTCGGCAGCCGAGAGCCCCATGGCGGCAACGATATATCCGGTCGCCGGCTTCAGCCCTGTCAGGTTGCCCGTCTGTTCCCCGGTCTTCATATTTGCCGAGAGATATTCGGACAGGCCTATGCCCGCGGCTTCCGCAGAGGATGTCGCATTTGCAATGACAGCCTGATGGATTGCGGCTTCATCCGGATTTTCCGGGAGCGAGGCTTTTTCTACGGCACCCACGTAATATCCTGTCCCATTGTCCGAGGGTACTACCGAGTATGTGATGGAGCCCGATGTGGTGTTGGTAATGGTAATCGTGAACGAGCAGTCCGTACCGGTGGTGTTTATTTCCAGTGTGGCCACTTCCGAATATATGCCGTCCTCGGACATTGCCGCAGCGGCTACATAATATGTGCTGCCAGGGGTTAGATTGGTGAGTACTACATCCTCTCCGGGAACTTCAACCGGTATGCCGCCCGCAAGTATGGCTTTTGCCGAATTGAGCGAGGACAGGCTGCCCGGGGTGTAGTATGCTATTGCCGATGCGTCTGTCGCGGAAATGTTGACAGTCGCTTCCGTCATGCCGGCCGATACGGGTGTTATTGTTACGGTCGGCTGTGTCATGGTTTCCTCCTTCTGACAGGAGACCGCAATCGTTACTGATACGGCAACCGCCATGGCTGCGCGCAGTATGGTTGAAAATGAATTTTTCATAAGCGTTATATTTTTATACTGTTTTCAAAAGGTGCGGCTATTGTTTTTTCAGCCTGTAGGTCAATTCTCCGGCCGGCAGGTATATTTCGGTCCCGTCGTAATTGTACAAGTTGAAACCGAAGCGGTCATTGTAACCGATATGCTCGGCAAGATAGTCCGGCCACCATGTCTCGATTACGTTGAGAAGCATATCCTCCCCGTCTTTTCTGATCTGTATCACCACTTCGCGTTCATATAACTCGTTAGCCTCGTCGGTGACCGTTATGAGGCCCGTAGCCTCGTCATAAGTGTATTTCCCGAGGATACGCTGTACTTTGGCCGAGCCCACAGGTGTTACCTGGCCGTCGTGTATGTCAAGTACGCCGTTTGCGAAGGATACGTTATAGTAGCATGTTACCCCCTGTACCACTTCGGAGAAGTCGAATACCAGGACGTCGTTGGCGGATATGAGGTTGTCCTGGTTGTTGATGTCCTGGTTCCAGTCCATGGCGTACCGGTCCGCAAATTCTCCTGCCGTGATGACGACATATTCTCCGTATTCGCCCAGGTTGAAATCGAAGAGGAATTCTGACGGATATTCGGGGTTGATGCCGTGGAACAGTGTCTCGTTCCTGTCGAACGTGCAGGTCATTGCCGTCCATGCAGTGCCTTCGAGGTCTTCCGCGAAGATCTTGTTGGGATTCGACTGGTATACGGTAAATTCGGCCGGGGTCTGGGCATCGCCGTAAATGACCGAGACGGTTGTCTGCCTGTCGTTGCCGCTGTTCGGCTCTACCTTGAAGGTTATGGTGCTGTCCTGGGTGTTGTATTCCCAGGAACCGACCCAGCTTTCAGGGCATATTGCTTCGGGAACTTCTCCTTCAACCGGAGAAGCGACGGAGTAGGTTACGGTAAATGTACCTCCTTCGGCGCGGACGTTGAATTCGGTCTGCCCGACACTTATCACCGAAGGGGTTCTGGTTTCCTGTTTTTCAGAACATGCTGCCACAGTGAGCAATACGGCCATGGCTGCTGCAAGTTTGAGTGTTGATATTTTTTTCATTTTGTATAGGAATTTGATTATAATTCGTCTTTTGGAGCAAAGTTAATGAATTTTTTGAATTTCTCATAGATATAGGAAATTGCTTTTTCGGATGGATGTACAAGATCCTCCGCATACCAGCCGTAGTCGCGCAGTTCGTCGAGCATCAGTTCATAGGCCGGGAAATAGTGTACATTTGCATGAGAGGTTGCCAGGCATTCCGCTGCGAGCAGCAGAGTCGCTTTCGAGACCTGTGAGCCGTGCATCCCGTCTTTTTTGTACCGGATAGGGGACACTGTTATTATGAACTCCTTTCCCCTGTCGGCCACGATGCCGTCCCACAGCCTTACTGTTTCCTCCACTCCGGTCAGTTCCCGTCTGAACTCCCACGCCGGATGCCTGTGGCAGTTGGAAACTATGATCCCTTTCTGCAGGTGCCTGTAGGCCCATGCCGTGCCGAATGTGATGATGACCCACCTGGCCTTCCGGTATTTTTCCCTTGCACATGCGATTTCCCGATTGGCGTTCTCTATGAATTCTTCCGGAGTTTTTCTGGTGAAGGAGCCGTGATGGTAGAAGGATACGTATCCTTCGGATATTCCCGTCGGCCTGTGCCCCGGACTTGCCGCCGGGGGAGTCTTCCTTTCTTCGTATTTCGGGTTTGTGTCCCTGGGGACTGTGTCTTCCGGCCCGAACATCCGTCCGGATTCAAGCAGGCTTATGCTGTTGGCTATGGATACCGGGTTGTAGAGGACTCCGAACGGGTTGTTGCAGATATCGTATCCGTCATCCGCGAGCCTTTTTCCCATTTCAGAAGAAAAGCATGAACCGAAGGAAATTATGCCGTCCCCTCTGCTGATGCCGCTGTTCATGGGCTTTATTTCCACTTCCGTCATTTTCATTGTCACATATTTTTGAGAATTCAATTTTTTTTTATAATTGCAACCATAATGCAAAGTTCGTATTTTTTGCATTTATAGGGAGCACATTGGATAAACCATTAAAGATTAATTGATATGAGAAAATTATTGTTTGTCTTTTCAGCATTGCTGCTTTTTGCTGCCTGTGAGGCGAATGAGCCTCTGGACTCGTTGACGGCGACACAGTGGGAGGGCATCTTCAGGCAGGAATATACTCCCGGCGTAGGGTATGTTGACGATTTTGTGGAGAATGATGTCGTGATGTCCTTTATTACGGATTCGACCGGTTCCTATTTTCTTGAACTCAGCACGGATATTCCTTTCAAATATAAGGACAGGGGAAACATGATAGACCTTGACCAGCAGGAGAACGGCCATATCTATGCAAAGCACTGGATGGTGAAGGAGCGTTCGGCGGACAGGCTGCTGCTGGAGAGCACCGACCAGAGGGTACACATGATACTTGACTTGAAGAGAACATTCTGACAGGCATTTCCCTTTTAGGGCCGATATGTTCGGAAAGCGCGGCCGGGATTATATGTAATATGGTCCCGGCTTCGTCCACATATACTGTAGCACCTCGGTAATGAAAATTGAACAAGTTCATTTTCATTACTCTCGGTTTCTGCGTAATTCGGACTACGTCCGCATATACTTGTGCGCCTCGGCAATTGCAAGTAAACTTGCATTGCTCTCGGCTTCTGCGTATATTTGCAGTTTGTATTTAATGAACTTTTAAATTAAGGTTGAGTATATGAAACGTATATTGGTGATTGGCGCCGGCGGTCAGATCGGCACCGAACTGGTTCCACATCTCCAGAAACATTATGGAGAAGACAATGTAATAGGCGCGGACCTCAAGGATGAGGCAGTTGCCAAGATTTCCTCGTATGCCAGGGCGATAAAGCTCGATGCCCTTGATTTCAACGCTTTCGGCGAGGCGGTCAAGAAGTATGAGATAGATTCCATATTTAATCTTGTGGCGCTGCTTTCGGCGACGGGCGAGAAGAACCCGGAACTGGCATGGAAGATCAATATGGGCGCGCTGCTCAACTCCCTTACCCTTGCCAAGGAATTCAAGACATCCATATTTACTCCCAGTTCGATCGGCGCTTTCGGTGTAAGTACGCCGCATGACAGGACCCCTCAGGATACGGTGATGAGACCCGATACGATATACGGGGTGTGCAAGGTTACGGGCGAACTGCTTTCCGATTACTATTACCACAGGTTCGGGGTTGATGCCAGGAGCGTGCGTTTCCCCGGTATAATCTCCAACGGCGCATTGCCTGGCGGAGGCACTACGGATTATGCGGTAGAGGTTTTCTATGAGATATTGAAGACCGGGCACTATACCTGCCCTATACCGGAGGATTCCTATATGGACATGCTCTACATGCCGGACGCGCTTAATGCCGTAACCCAGCTCATGGAGGCCGACCCGTCACGGCTCAAACATCGCAACAGTTTCAATATTACCTGTATGAGCTTCTGTCCCAAAGAACTGTTCGCAAAAATCAGGGAAAGGATTCCTGAAGCGTCATTTGACTACAATGTCGACCCTGTCAAGGCGGCAATCGCCGATTCGTGGCCGAACATGATGGATGACAGCTGCGCACGCGAGGAGTGGGGATGGAATCCGCAGTGGCACATAGACGCCATGGTGGATGATATGCTCAAGGCCATTGCGGCAAAGATACGGAAATAGGTAGCCTGCCTTATGGGACGCTTGCATTGCATATTCCTGGCGGTGGCCCTGTCCATTCTGGCGGGCAGTGCCGCCGACCTGCCGGCCAGGGGAAAGGATACGACGTCCTTTGTCAGGGGCAGCGAGCTGAGCCTTACATGGGGGGTCGCCCCTTTGGACTACATCCTGATGGGGGACAATTTCGGCACCGGGCCGTTCCCGGATGTTTATGACGGGAACTCGATTACCGATTATCTTTATTCCAGGCGGTATTATGGCGGGAACGGCTATATAACCGGGGCCGTCAACATAGCATATTCCTACCGTTTCAAGAAATGGTTCGAGCTGTCGCTGATTTTTTCCTATTCCGGCTATTTCAGGCAGTTCTACGACACCATGACAGACAGGCCGGCATTCCGGCAGAACGGCTTTTCGGTATCTTTCGTGCCTTTTGTCAGGTTTGTATGGCTCAACAGGCCGGTAGTGAAAATGTATTCCGGACTTGGCATAGGGTGCTCGTTTGCCGGAGATGTGACTCCGTTGGAACGTTCTACGGTAATCATTCCGGCGATTGACATTACTCCGATAGGGATAAAGGTCGGGAAGAAGATATATGGCCTGGCGGAAGTGTCGCTCGGTACGACAGGCGCGGTTTCCGCCGGGATAGGATACAGATTTTAGACAGAAGGATATGAAACGCTTTGCACTTGGTTTGGTTCTTGTGGCCCTGTTTTCGGCGGGACTGTTTCCTTCATGCAGGGTTGTCCAGTCCGAAAAGGAGTATATAATAGACACGGCGGGAGAAGGGTACAGGATATATG
>DVLA01000003.1 GCA_018715745.1 Candidatus Coprenecus stercoripullorum | reverse complement strand
GGGCCCCTCAGGCTGCGGCAAATCTACCCTGCTCAATATCCTGGGACTGCTTGACAACCCCACGTCAGGGAAATACGAACTTCTCGGAAAGGAAGTAGGTTCGCTAAAGGAAAAGGAACGCACCATGTACCGCAAGGGGAATATCGGGTTCGTATTCCAGAGCTTCAACCTCATTGACGAGCTCAACGTTTACGAGAACATAGAACTACCACTCATCTACCTGAAAATCAAATCATCCGAAAGAAAGAAAAAAGTCGGCGAAATCATGGAGCGCCTCAACATATCCCACAGGGCCAAACATTTTCCCCAGCAGCTGTCGGGCGGGCAGCAGCAGAGGGTAGCCATAGCAAGGGCCGTAGTCTCCAACCCCAAACTGATTCTGGCCGACGAGCCGACCGGTAACCTCGACTCGAAAAACGGGAACGAGGTAATGGAACTGCTTACGGAACTCAACAGGGACGGCACTACACTCGTAATGGTAACCCACTCCATGCACGACTCTGGTTACGCACACAGAGTGCTCAATCTGTTCGACGGCCAGATTATCACTGACATAAAGAACAAATTATAGTAGTTATCGTTAATTATTCATCAAGTCTGATCGAAAGGGAGGAGGGCGGCTGAAAACTGTTTTTCAGCCGCCCTCCCCTGCATATTTATTCTGCCGGACTGTTTCCCGTCTCAACCCTCCTTTTCAAGTGTCATTCTGCCGACAGGTATGTCATCTATACACGAAAAATCGATAAAATCGGCATTATATGCGTCCCTTACCTTGTAAAGTTCCATCCCGAGCTGGATAAATCCGTTATTCAGCACAGGGGGCTCGTAGACGAATACATCTCCTTAGGCATCCAGCTCCGGTGTAAAGTCCATCCCAAGCCAGTGTACCCTGTAGTAGCCGAGTTCGTCTTCTCCCTCATACAGGAACGAATCTTCCCGATACTCCTCGACGCCGTAGCAATCTCCTCCGCGGAAACACATTAAATATATAGAACCGTCGTCATTACCCCATATTTTGACAAATACAGGCAGATTACCGTCCGTACTTGCCAGGCCGTAGGCGATTATTCCGGGTATAATTTCCCCCGTGCTGTATTTAAAATAGCCTGCGCCCAGATTGTCCTCGAATCTGAGCGTCTTCACGACCGGCTCGTCCTTCAGCCAGTCCTTATGGTTGAACGCCATCTCGGAAGTCAGCGTCCATGTCCCGAGCAGATGGTCGTACGGAGTACCGGCGGCCGCAAGATTTATTGTTCCCGTAACGGATTTGTAACCGTTTTGAAATAGGGAACATCCTTATGCTGCCTATATTTGCGGCACTGAAAAGCCAATACGAAAGACTGAATGAACAAAACGACCGTTTCCGCCTTTCTGTTATCAATCGCAGCATTCATTACGCCGTACATTTCCCATGCCCAACGCATTAAAGGCAGCGACACCGTACTTCCGCTCACCCAGGAACTGTCGGAAGTCTTTGCCGAAGACCGTCCTGACGCCGGAATAACAGTTACCGGCGGAGGCTCGGGAGTAGGCATATCGGCGCTTATGGAAGGCACCACGGATATAGCGATGACATCCCGCCGCATCAAGTTCAGCGAAAAAATGAAACTCGTACAGGCAGGGCATGAAGTCCGCGAATATATCGTAGCCTACGACGCCCTGGCCGTAATAGTCCACCCTTCCAATCCGGTAAGCAACCTTACAAGGGAGCAGCTTGAAGGCATCTTCAGAGGGAAAATCACAAACTGGAAGGAAGTCGGGGGGAATGACGCGAAAATAGTCGTCTACTCCAGGGAGACTTCTTCCGGCACATACGAATTTTTCAAGGAAAGCGTACTGCAAAACAGAAACTACATGGCAGGCGTGCTGTCCATGCCGGCTACCGGGGCCGTCATACAGTCCGTAAGCCAGACAAAAGGCGCCATCGGATACGTGGGACTGGCGTATCTGAACCCCGCAGTAAAGGCTGTCGGCATATCATACACCGCAGACGGCGCCTGCGCCCTGCCGTCGACAGAAACGGCCATGGACGGAAGCTATCCTGTTGTAAGGCCGTTGTACTACTATTATGACAAAAAAATGGAGAAGATTGTCGCTCCCTACATAAACTTCATCGAATCACCGGAAGGGCAATCGATAATACTCGAATCCGGCTTCATTCCCAAACGCTCCGAAAAATGAAAAGACTTGCAGACAGGACAAGCAAATGGGTCTTCACCGTCAGCGGCTTCACGACGAGCGCAGTAATCATATTGATAATAGCTTTCCTGTTCACGGAATCGGCAGGGCTGTTTTCCACTCCCATCGTAGAAGAAGGCTACGTCCTTGCCGTCAACAGCTCCAATAATGTCAAAGATCTCAACACCGAGCAGATAAAGAACATTTTCGACGGCGAAATCACATCCTGGGACGAAGTTGGAGGAAAGGACATGGAGATCGAGATTTTCAGGCTGGAAGACCTCGAGAAAATATACACCGTGGAACAGCTTGGCGCAGAATACGAACATGCAGGGGAGAAAATCGCCGAACAGATATACGCAAACCCCGGGATAATAGCATTCATACCCGAAAGTATGATAGAAGGCATCCCGGATATCGGTTTTATCGATGACAGGAATATACGGATAAAAGACGTACTGTTCGGCAGGGAATGGTTCCCGACAGCCACACCCTCACCCATATTCGGAATACTGCCCCTCATTCTCGGCACATTATGGGTAAGTTTCTTCGCCATACTGATAGCGCTTCCTTTCGGCATATCCATAGCGATATATATGGCGGAAGTGGCCAGGCCGGAGGTAAGGAAAGTGCTTAAGCCGGTCATCGAACTTCTCAACGGCATACCGTCGGTCATATACGGGTTTTTCGGACTTACAGTAATAGTGCCGTTCCTGCAGAACACATTCGGTCTGCCAGTAGGCGAATCAGGGCTTGCCGGAAGCATAGTCCTGGCCATCATGGCTCTGCCGACAATCATAACAGTTGCAGAAGACGCCATGAGCAGTTGTCCCAGATCCCTCAGGGAAGCGAGTCTCGCCCTCGGCGCCGGGCACTGGCAGACCATATACAAAGTCGTCATCCCCTCCTCGATATCGGGCATAACCTCCGGAGTAGTCCTGGGAATAGGCAGGGCGGTAGGCGAAACTATGGCCGTACTCATGGTTACCGGGAATGCAGCGGTAATACCGCACAGCATACTCGAACCGCTAAGGACGATTCCGGCTACGATTGCTGCAGAACTCGGGGAGGCCCCGGCAGGGGGGGCGCATTACCAGGCCCTTTTCCTGCTCGGCGTTATTCTGTTTTTCATCACTCTGATTATAAACGCATGCGTGGAAACGGTATCCTCGCGGCACAAAACACAGGCATAAGCATGGAAGAATATATAAGCCCTTCGTACGGGAAACGGAAAAAGCTGATGCAGGCGGCAGCATTCATCTGCTTCAGAATATTCAGCTACACCATAGCCCTCACCCTGTTTTTCATACTGGGCTTCATAATCGTCAAGGGCATAGGCGTCATAAACTGGGACTTCCTCACTAAAATGCCGGAAAACGGAATGACCGAAGGCGGAATCATGCCTGCAATAATAGGTACGCTGTACCTCATGGCAGGCAGCGCCGTATTCTCTTTCCCTATAGGGGTGATAAGCGGCATATACATGAGCGAGTATGCCCCAAACGGAAGAATAGTCAAGTTCATCCGGACCATGACCAACAATCTCGCAGGCATCCCCTCCATCGTATTCGGTCTCTTCGGAATGGCCTTCTTCGTAAACCGCCTCGGATTCGGAGACAGCATACTTGCAGGCTCCCTGACACTTGGCCTGCTTGCCCTGCCAGTCGTAATACGCACCACAGAAGAGGCTTTCAGGGACATACCAAAAAGCTTCCGCGAGGGAAGTCTTGCGTTAGGTGCCACGAAGTTCCAGACTGTCATGAAAGTATTGCTGCCGATTGCCATGCCGAGGGTGATGACCGGACTCATACTGTCGCTCGGGAGGGTGTCGGGCGAAACCGCCCCTATCCTGTTCACATGCGCGGCCTACTTCCTGCCCAAACTTCCCTCGGGGATATTCGACCAGTGCATGGCCCTGCCGTACCACCTTTATGTAGTTGCCACGAGCGGGACGGACATAGAGGCCCAGATGCCTATCGCCTACGGCACGGCATTTGTCCTCATAATGATAGTACTGATAATGAATATCGCTGCAAATACGATAAGAAAGCACTACGAGAAAAAGACAAGCCTGAAATAACGTACCCTACAGACAACAGCTGAAAACATATGACCAAGATAGATGCCAGAAATATCGACTTTTACTACGGGAATTTCCATGCCCTGAAAAATATAAGTCTCAGCGTACCGGCAAACGAAGTCGTTGCCTTCATAGGCCCGTCAGGATGCGGGAAATCCACATTCCTGCGCCTTTTCAACCGTATGAACGACCTTATTCCGGACACGAGGATGACAGGCACCATCATGATTGACGGGCAGGACATTTACGACAGGGCCGTAGACACGGACACCCTGCGCAGGAATGTAGGCATGGTATTCCAGAGGCCCAACCCTTTTCCCAAAAGCATTTTCGACAACGTGGCATACGGCCTGAAAGTCAATGGAGTAAAAGACAAGTCATTTATTGCCGAAAGAGTGGAACACGCCCTGAAAAGCGCGGCGCTTTGGGAAGAGGTGAAAAACAAGCTGAAAGAATCCGCCTACTCCCTTTCCGGAGGGCAGCAGCAGAGGCTGTGCATTGCAAGGGCGATGGCAGTCAGGCCATCTGTGCTCCTTATGGACGAACCGGCATCGGCGCTCGACCCGATTGCGACAGCCAAAATAGAGGAACTCATCTGCGAACTCACAAAAGAGACCACTATCGTGATAGTCACGCACAGCATGCAGCAGGCCGCAAGGGTAAGCCACAAGACGGCATTTTTCTATATGGGCGAGATGGTAGAGTTCGGTGACACGAAAAAGATCTTCACAAACCCGGAAAAGGAAGCCACACAGAATTACATAACAGGCAGGTTCGGATAATAAACCCTCCGGGACAGGCCACTGAAACAATAAGTATAATTATGGTAAAATTCGTAGAAGTAGAACTGGATACTATAAAAAAGGAGATCGAACAGATGTGGACACTCGTCCGCCAGCAACTGGAAGACTCCTGCAAGGCAGTATGCTGCGCTGATGAAAAGCTCGCGGACAAGGTAGTCTCGCGGGAGAAAAGGGTAAATGCATTCGAACTCAAGATAGACAGCGACATAGAGGACTTCATCGCCCTGTACAACCCTGTAGCGGTAGACCTGAGATTCGCCCTGGCAATGCTGAAAATCAATACGGGGCTTGAAAGGCTTGGGGATTACGCCGAAGGAATAGCCCGTTTCGTCATAAGGACAGGGATACGGAAAGAGGACACGGTCCTTTTAACAGATCTCAAACTAAAGGAATGTTTCGATATTATCCTGGAAATGTTCAACATGACATTCGAGGCCCTGAAGTCGGGAAATATCGGGATAGCCAAAAGCGTATTCGAGAAGGATGACAGGCTCGACAACCTGTATTACGGTGCAATAGACGGGCTGGCCGCATTCACCGAGAAACATCCTGAGAAGGCGCATTTCTGCATCGAAGCCTCAGGCGTGTTCAGAAAGCTCGAACGGGCGGGGGACCATATCAACAATCTATCGGAAGAAACCGTATTCTACATAGACGCAGAGGTCCTTAAGCACAAAAGCCTCAAAGCGGAAGACAAGGACGCCGAGGCTTGACGGCCGAAGCCTGCATGGGCTGTAAACCCCCCTTTTCCAACCCTTCCATACGGTACACATAGAAATCGCTGACATGTTTTCCCCTGCGGTATATTTCCACAGTATCCGCAGGGGTAATTTGGGCGTAAGAATATTCCGAATACCCGTTGCCCGGAGAAAACAGGTCCCGCGGGTCGCGAAATGTCCTTCCCGTAGTTATGTACCATGCATCCGAGCCTTCCTCAGGTATTCCCCTCGCCTGGTTTATCCACTTGTACTTATGGATTTCATCAAGCGGCCCGAAACAATACAGGGGCACTCCGGAGGAACGCGCGACATAATAGTCGAGGTGGGCCGCCGGAAACCATCTGCACGAGACTATGGGATCGCCGCCGGGATTTTCGAACTGTCCGGCAAACTGCTCCCACCCGTACATGTCCAAAGTAAAGTCGTCTTTCCCGAGCGGTTTCCTGTCACCGCCTCCGAAGTCCATGATACCGGTATTTATCTGCAATACCGCCAAAGGGACAAGCATGGCGGCAAGTATGGCGGATGCCGCCGCATAGGGATTGACTGCCTTTTCCGGCGAAGTCCTCCCGTCGATAAACATTGCCGCCAGCGGTATCAGCGTAATATATGCAGGGCCTGTCCAGTGCGGCAGAGTCGCCCTTTGCAGCGCGAATATCCAGAAAAGGAGAATAAACGGCAGTGCGGTCAGGACAAGGAACGCAGTCTCCCTTTTTCCGGAATAGACCTTCTTCCTGAAAAAAGACAGGACGGCAAGAAAGGTAATAACGAAAACTATCGGATTATTGTAGAAAAACTCCCCTGCCAGTTCCCGGCCGAAATAATCCGGCCGCAGCGAAGTGCCGGTGACCCTACCGGAATGGAATGCAAGGCTGATAAAGTCATTCTGAATGTTCCACACGGCCACAGGCAGAGAGCAAAACAGCGTAACGGCGGCAGCCATGTACAGTTCTTTCCTTTTCAGCCACGCCCTGTCGCAGAGCAGAACATACAGCCCTGCCCCGGACCAGAGGAATACCGATGTATATTTGGAAAGAAAGGCAAGTCCGGTGAAAAATCCGGCAGCAATCATGGCTTTTCCTGAAGAATATTTGAAAGCTTTCAGGAAAAAATACATGGAAAGAAGCCAGAAAAAGGACTGCGGGGTATCCGGCATGATAAACAGGCCGCAGATTACAGAGGCGTATATCGAAGCGGCATACAGCATGGCCGTAAAGAAACCGCATCTCTTTCCGGACAGCAACGTCCCCGTCCTGTATGCAATCCAGATACCTGCCGAGCCGAGGACCAGCGAAGGCATCCTGAGGGCCAGTTCGCTGTCGAAAAGCAGATTGAGGGTAAAAAGCTGTATTATCCAGCCAACCATGCCGGGATGGTCAAAATGACTCCAGTCGGGATAAAGGGCATACAGATAATAATATACCTCATCATTCCCGAGTTCGGTAACGGCCGCCCCGAAAAACCGTATCGCAAAAGATACGGCTATCAGCCACAATGTGTACTTCGTATATCTGTCCATCTCCATAAATCATGAAATCACTCCGCTGCCGAGCATTTCCTGCCCGTCTGAATACCATACCGCAAACTGTCCGGGAGTTATACCCCTCTGGTATTCCTCGAATACGATATAAAGCCATCCGTCGCAGGCATACAGGCATGCCTTCTGCAAAGGCTGCCGGTAACGTATCCTCACCAGGCACTCCATAGTGTCTCCCGGGACCATGGCCAGGTCGGGCCTTATCCAGTGTACTTCTCCGGCCTCTATCCTCAGTGCCTTCCGCATCAGCCCCGGATGGGAATGCCCCTCCCCGACATATATCACGTTGTCTTCAATATCGGTATGGATTATAAACAGGGGTTCACGGTGCCCGCCGATATTGAGCCCCTTTCTCTGCCCTATCGTATAATACTGCGCCCCTATATGTTCCCCTATCGTCTTCCCGTCTTCCGGCCGGCAGGGATACGCCTCCGAAAGGGCGGCAACCTCTTCCGGAGCGAGTCCCGTATACGGAAGAAAATCGTCCCCATGGCTTCTCCTGTATCCCGGATATCCGTCCAGAGCGTCGTAGAAGTCCGGGAAGATCTCCACCACCTTTCCGCGGCGCGAGGCGAGCTTCTGCTGCAGGAAGACAGGAAGGTCCACTTTCCCCACAAAACATATTCCCTGGGAATCCTTTTTGTCTGCGCTGGGCAATCCGGCCTTTCCGGCCATCTCCCTTACTTCCGGCTTGGTCATGTCCCCTATAGGGAATACTGCCTTGGAAAGCTGTTCCTGGTCGAGCCGGCACAGAAAATAACTCTGGTCCTTGTTTTTGTCCGTGCCTGCAAGAATCCTGTAGACAGTCCGCCCGTCGGCGGCCGTAAAAGAGTCTTTCCTGCAATAATGCCCGGTCGCCACCATATCGGCCCCGAGCCCCTGCGCGGCCTTGAGGAAAGCATCGAACTTTATCCGGCTGTTGCACATTACATCCGGATTGGGCGTGCGCCCGTGCGCATATTCGGAAAACATATAGTCCACGACCCTGTGCCTGTACTCGTCTGAAAGATCCACGAAATGGAAAGGTATGCCTATCTTTCTGGCGACCATCTGCGCCACCTGCAAATCCTCCTCCCACTCGCACTCCCCGTGCAAAGTTCCCGTTATATCGTGCCAGTTCTGCATAAACATGGCAAACACATCATATCCCGCATTCTTCAACAACAGTGCGGCCACCGAGGAATCTACCCCGCCGGAAAGCCCTACGGCTATCTTCCTGCCTTCAAGCGAATCAGTCATCATCTGAAATTTTTCAACGCAAATTTAATCAGAATGTCCGGAATTTTATATCTTTGCCGCCGGGTAAGTCTTACACGACCAGCTCCCGCCCAACTCCCCCAGGGCCGGAAGGCAGCAAGGGTACGATGGTTGTAGCGGTGCGATGTAAGGAGCTTACCC
>DVLA01000017.1 GCA_018715745.1 Candidatus Coprenecus stercoripullorum | reverse complement strand
GTCTCGTGGGCTCGGAGATGTGTATAAGAGACAGTGTCTATACAGTCCATGCAGGCTACGCAGCGGCTGTAGTCTATGTAATGGTTTTCAAAATCTATGCACGAGGCCTTGCACTGCCTGGTACAGAGGCTGCATGACCTGCATTTGTCTGCGTCGATTGTGACCTTGAACAGCGAGAATTTCGACAGGAAGCCAAGAACCGTGCCTACTGGGCATACCGTATTGCAGTATGTCCTGCCGTTCCTCCATGCAAGGATAACAAGCAGAATTAAGGTAGCCGAGGCGATTATGAAAGTAGGCAGGCTCCTTAGCCATACTTCCCTGCCGTAGAATGCGTAGCTGCCGTAATGTTCGGCAATGGCTGCCAGCAGGTTGTTTCCCCAAATCCATAGCGGGGAGAGCAGGTTGGACGCTATGCGCCCGAATGCCGAATAGGGCTCGAGCAGGGCGGCTATGGAACCTGCCCCGGCGACAATGGCAACGATGAAGACGGCTAACATCGTGTATCTTAAGATATTTTTGGCCGGAGACCAGGTGAAGCGGCGTTTTCTTTTTTTCCCCGTACCGCCCAGCCGTGAAATAATGTCCTGCAGGATTCCCAAAGGACAGATTACGGAACAGTAGATACGCCCGAATATCAGGGTAAGCAGAATCAGAATTGCTACTGTTATGAAATTCAGAGCTAAAATGGCCGGGACGAACTGTATTTTCGCGAGCCATCCGAACCAGGTGTGGATTGTCCCTGTAAAGTCAAGGAATAGCAGTGTGACAAGGGTAAAACTTATCGCTGCGAGTGTTATCCTGATTTTTCTAAGCATATTCTTGTTGTTTCTCAGTATCTTTTGGTAAATTCCTCCCTATTGATGCGGAAATGCGCCCCCTTGCTGAGTATGAAGTCGAGGATTTCCTGGAAAAATGATTTTACGTCATCCGCCGAATAGGAAGGATAATCGTCAAAGAAGCGGTCAGAGATGGCTTCAGGCAAGGAGGTAATGGGAACCCTGAGCCTTCTCGAGAGCGTTTCGGTATTCGGCCTGTCCAATATGGCCGTGTCGCGTTCGACCCACTTGGTATGCGGGTAAGTATATAATTGTTCCTCGAATTGTACTACAAAATTCTTGTCGTCATCGAATCCTGCCACTACGGTCGCCCACAGTTCGCAGTCGTCATCTGAAGCCACTATAAAATGTTCATATATCATGATACAATCACCACTTGCGTACCAACTCGGCCGGATTCTTCTTTGAGCTCATTTCTAATTTACTCCTGATAGGAATTAGGTTGGTGTCTTTTATTCTCTCCCAACTGTCGTCGTCCAGCCTCTTATAATATCTAGTACCGTCCATGAAGTAATTTCCGTCATCGCTCATGTATACGGTACAATCGAACTTTTGTTTCAGTATGAATATTACGATAACAACGAAAGCAAAAAGCGCGGGGTTAAGGGAGACGTCCATCATGTACGGGACGGCAGTAAGGATGAAAGTGAAGAAGTATGGTATGATATTGACGGCCCTGCTGTTTTTTCTGCACATGGACAGGGCGGTGAGGAAAAACGCAGCCTGTATGGCTATGAATATTATCAGGCCGACAGTGCCTGAATCCGGTTTCATGAAAGATAATACCAATGCGCAGGCGAACGTAAACAGGGTGAGGATAAAGTGTATCTTGACGAACTTTCCGCCCTTGTGCTGGTTGCCCGGATCGACAAGGCGGGTAAGCATCCGGAGTGTACAGGCTATCTGGCAGTATATTGCCACTAACTTGCCGATTATCAGGAGCCATAAGTACCACGGGCCTTCGAGGCTTACTGTCGCGGAGGCTATGGGGTTGGACGGGTCGAGTGCGGCAATGCTCCATACGGCCGTACCTGTCCATGTAAGTATCGCCGACACCGGCAGGATGACATAATGCCACCATTTTACCGGATGTTTTTTCTGCAGTACATACAGGATGATGATCAGTAGGAAGCCGCATGAAATCATTATAAGCGAATCTGTGAAGGAGAATCCAGAGCAGAATTCCTTCAGCTGTTCAAGGGTAGTGGGGTTTTGTATCATAGCCGTATTTGTCAGTGGTTTTCCCCGCAAGATAGGCAATTTTATCTTTTCAGGCAAAAAAACTCCTGCCTGAGGACCGGAAGCGGCCTTTCAGGCAGGAGCGTATGGCTTGCCGTCCCTGCTGTCGGGACAGCGGTGATTTTAGGAACCGAAGTTGTCGAAGAGTATGTTCTCCGGGGGTACGCCGAGGCTGTCGAGCATCGTCAGTACGGACTGGGTCATCATCGGGGGACCGCACATGAGGTAAAGTGCGTCCTCGGGTGCTTCGTGGTTTTTGAGATATGTCTCGTAGAGGACATTATGCACGAAGCCGACCTTGTAGTCCACGCCGGCCGCATCCGCTTCCGGATCCTGGCGGTCGAGTGCGAGATGGAACTTGAAGTTCGGGAACTCCCTTTCTATTTCGTGGAAATCCTCGAGATAGAAAGCTTCTTTCAGGCTGCGCGCCCCATAGAAGAAGTTCACCTTGCGGGATGTCTTCTCCGTCTTGAAAAGATGCATTATATGGCTTCTCATGGGTGCCATGCCGGCGCCTCCGCCTATGAATATGAATTCCTGGTCTGCAGGAGCGTTGTCCGGAATGAAGAACTCGCCGTAAGGTCCGGATATGATTACCTTGTCCCCTGGCTTGCGGGAGAATATGTACGATGAGCTTATTCCCGGAGGAACATTCATGAAACCGCCCTTGGCCCTGTCGAACGGAGGGGTTGCAATACGGACGTTGAGCATGATGATATCGCCTTCCGCAGGATGGTTGGCCATTGAATAGGCCTTGAAAGTAGGTTCAGTATTCCTGGCATGCAGGTCGAATACTTTCATCTTTTCCCAGTCGGCCCTGTACGGCTCTTCGACGTCGATATCACTGTACGGTATATCGTATTTGGGTATGTCTATCTGGATATATCCGCCCGAGCGGAAGTTGAGATGTTCGCCTGCAGGTAGCTTTACGATGAACTCTTTGATGAATGTAGCCACATTCCTGTTGCTTACTACTTCACATTCGAGTTTCTTTATGCCGAGAATACTCTGGGGTACGAGTATCTTCAGATTCTCACGCACCTTTACCTGGCAGCCGAGCCTCCAGTTGTTCTGTTGCTGCTTGCGGGTAAAGAATCCCACCTCGGTAGGCAGTATGGTGCCGCCGCCGGAAATTACCTGGCATTTGCACATTCCGCAGCTTCCGCCGCCTCCGCATGCGGAGGGAAGGAATATCTTCTCATTGGAAAGTGTAGTCAGGAGGGATGAGCCGGGGTTTACGTCCAGAATCCTTTCACCGTTGTTTATGTCTATCTTGACGTTCCCCGACGGGGTGAGTTTGGCCTTGGCAAGAAGCAGAAGGGCTACCAGAATGATTGTCACTATGAAGAATGTGACGATCGATATTAATATTATTGACCACATATTCTTGTCCTCCTATAATTGAATACCCATGAAACTCATAAAGGCTATGCCCATGAGTCCGGTGATTATGAATGAGATGCCGAGACCCTTAAGAGGTTTTGGCACGTTGGAATAGGCGAGCTTTTCGCGTATGGCCGCAATGGTGACGATTGCCAGGAACCAGCCGACTCCGGAGCCGAGTGCATAGACGGTCGCTTCTCCGAGATTGGCGAAATCCCTTTCCTGCATGAAGAGGGATGCTCCCATCACCGCGCAGTTTACTGCTATCAGCGGCAGGAATATACCTAAGGACGAGTACAGCGAAGGGGAGAACTTCTCCACGATCATTTCCACAAGCTGCGTTACTGCAGCGATTACTGCAATGAATATGATGAAACTCAGGAAACTCAGATCCATGCCTGCCAGGTCGGGGCTTATCCACGACATTGCCCCGGGGGTAAGGAAGAACTTGTTCAGCAGATAGTTTATCGGGAGTGTGACGAGAATCACGAAAATAACGGCGATTCCGAGCCCGAATGCGGTTTTGACGTTTTTCGATACGGCAAGGAACGAGCACATTCCCAGGAAGTATGCGAAAACCATATTGTCGATGAATACCGACTTGACGAACAGATTTATATATTCCATAGTGATGCCTGTTTATTGTTTTTCAATCAAGTCTTTCTGTATGCTTCTCTGCAGCCATATAATGAGGCCGACAAGGATAAGCGCCATCGGAGGCAGGATCATCAGCCCGTTGTTCTCGTAGGCGCCCCCGTTGGCCACGTACCATCCGGCCGGGATGATCTGGTGGCCGAGAAGTGTTCCGGAACCCAAGAGTTCGCGGAAGAAAGCGAGCACGACGAGAATCATTCCGTATCCCAGGCCGTTCGCCAGGCCGTCAACGAATGAGGGCCATGGCTTGTTGCCGAGGGCGAATGCCTCTATGCGCCCCATGATGATACAGTTGGTTATTATAAGGCCGACATATACCGACAACTGTTTGCTGACCTCGTACATGTAGGCTTTCAGTATCTGGTCTATAAGGATAACGAAAAGGGAAACGACTACCAACTGGACGATTATTCGTATGCGGTTGGGTATGGTGTTTCTCAAAAGAGACATGAACAGGCTCGAGAATCCGGTTACAAGAGTGACCGAAAGAGCCATGACAATAGCCGATTCGAGCTTGACGGTAACTGCGAGTGAGGAGCAGATGCCCAGGACCAGGACCGTTACCGGGTTGGCCTTGAAAAACGGGTTTTTATATATTTCCTTCTTCATGATTGTCCTCTGTATTGGGTGTTATTGCTTCAGCCTGCGCTTTGGCGGCTTTCTGCTTTTCTATATAAGGTAAATAATAGGAAAACCACTGGCGGATGGTGTTGTCCACTGCGCGGCTGGTTATCGTACCGCCGGAGATGGCGTCTACCCCGTGGATATCCCCCTCGGGCGCGCCGCCCTTGATGACGGATACGGATGTGAATGTATTTCCGTCAAATATGCATTTGCCTTTGAACTGGTCGCTGAAATGCGGAGTGGCTATTTCAGCCCCGAGCCCGGGTGTTTCGCCCTTGTGCCCGAAGGTGGCACCGTAAACGGTGTTGTAATCGTCGTTAAGGGAGATGTATCCCCAGACTGGCCCCCAAAGGCCGGCCCCGTAGATGGCAAAGATTTCCACGCGCTCGCCTTTCTCCGTTGTGCAGACAAAAACGGGCAGCGTCAGTCTTGAAACGTCCGGGTTTGACTGTTTCATTATGTCATACTGCGATTTCAGCCCGGAAGCGAGCGCAAGGGGGAATGCATCGCCTTCAATCCTGTCGCCCTGTGCATTGACAAGATAGGAGTCCGTAATGTATTTTTTGTATTCGGTCTCTATATAACTGTTCTTGTCCTTTGCCTGATCGGCTTCCCGGGCCAGGTTGACCGAGTAAAGAATGCTCTGTCGGGTTTCAGTTTCCACATTGGCCTGCTGCCTTCCGCTCAGGGATATGGACACGTAAGCCAGAACTACGGCCACTACCACCACCATGATGGTGGAATAGATAATGGTATATGTGTTGCTATTAGTATTCATATTGTCCTTCTTAGTTGATTTGTGCCCTGTTGAGACGTCTCTTTATATTCCTCTGGACTACGCAGTAGTCGATAAGGGGTGCGAATGTGTTCATAAGCAGAATCGAGAGCATCATCCCCTCCGGGTATCCCGGGTTGAACAGCCTGATTATTATTGTGAACGCACCTACAAGAAAACCGTAGATCCATTTGCCCGCCTCTGTCTGTGCCGAAGTCACGGGGTCCGTGGCCATGAATACGGTACCGAAGGCGAATCCTCCCATAAGGAGGTGCTCCCATGCCGGAAAGGCGAGATAGGAGTCAGGAGAAGGTGCAATCCAGTTGCACAGGTAGCCGATGACAAGCGCTCCGGCAACCGAGGATACCATGATTTTCCAGCTGGCGACTCCAGTGAAAATCAGTATTGCCGCTCCTATGAGTATGGCGATAGTGGAAGTTTCGCCCGGACATCCCGGTATAAGCCCTATGAACATGTCCAGCGCTGACGGGAGGTCGGCCACATTGCCGGCAGAGGCTTCCGCAAGCGGTGTCGCCCCGGAGTATCCGTCTACCCCGGCAACCCATACCTTGTCGCCCGACATGTGTGCCGGGTATGCGAAGAAAAGGAACGCCCTGGCTATAAGTGCGGGATTCCATATATTCATACCTGTGCCCCCGAAGACCTCCTTGCCGATTATTACGGCGAAGGCAACTGCTATTGCAAGCATCCAGAGCGGAATCTCTATCGGGACTATGAGAGGTATGATCATACCTGTAACAAGGTATCCTTCGTTTACCTGATGCCTTCTTATCTGGGCCGAGGCGAATTCTATGGCCAGCCCTACTATGTATGATACCAGGTAGAGCGGCAGTATCTTCAGAAAGCCGTACCATACCATCTGCCAGAAGCCCATGTCAGTCCCGGCGGCGAGGTTGTGCTGGTATCCGGTATTGTATATGCCGAACAGGAAAGTCGGCAGCAGTGCCACCACGACTATTATCATAACCCTTTTGAGGTCGTTGCAGTCCCTTACGTGCGAGCCTGAGCCTGTAACGGTGGCCGGAACCTTAAGGAATGACTGGAAAGCCTCGATGGTGGAATCGAAAACCGATCTTTTTTTATCTTTATTTTCCATGTGGATTATCCTTATGCCATTTCTTTAATCATAGTGTCTATACCCCTGGATATGATAGCCTGTATGTCTATCTTGGAAGGGTCAATGTATTCGCACAGTGCGAAGTCTTCCTCGATGACCTCGTATATGCCGAGCTGCTCCATCTTGTCAATGTCGTCTGCAAGTATTGCCTTGAGCAGGTATACCGGATAGATATCCATCGGCAGTACCTTTGAATACTTGCTTGTCATTACGAACGCCCTGACATCCCCGTTGAGGTTGGTATCCATCCTGTATTTCTTTTTCGGGGTCAGCCATGAAAAATACGTGCTTGCGAAACTGAATTTTTTGGGCCTGAAAATCTTGGCCCATCCGAGCGTCTCGTTGTATTTCCCTTCCGTGAGGACTGTTATCTGATTGTCAAAGAAACCAAGATATCCTTCCGCCCCCACATTCGTGCCTGTCAATACGTTGCCGCTGACAAAACGGACGGGGCATCCTTCCTGCAGCTTTTCCACATTGTCGTTGACCATGTCGGATATGTCTTTCATGCACATACCGGAAAGGCACCTGACATAGCCGGGGTCGGAAACTCTCGGGCCTCCTACGGCTACCGTCTTTGTCATGTCGCATATCCCTTTCGTGAACAGTTTGCCTATTATGGCAAGCAGGTGCAGGTCTATGGTCCATACCACGTCACCTTTGTTTACGGGACATACATGATGAATCTGTATGCCGACGTTACCGGCGGGGTGGGGACCTTCGAACTTGTGGAAAATCACTCCGTTGAGTTTGTGGAACGGGGTGCTCATGCAGGTCTTTACGCTAAGTCCGAAGTGTATCGCGCCTGGGACGATCCTGGAAAGCGCGTCAATGGCGGCCTGCACGTTCTCGAAATCTTCTCTGAGCGTATAATCCATGTCGGCCGCCAGGGGTGCCGAGTTGAACCCGGAAATGAAAATGGCTTTGGGAGCCGTTTCGGGTGAAGGGATTATGCCGTACGGGCGCTGTTTTATGCATACCCACAGGCCGCTTTCAAGCAGGGCATTGATTACCTGCTCTTTGGTCAGGGCATCGCCTTTGGGCAAATCGAATTGGACGTATTCTGTCTGAGAAGAGGCCTTAATCCTTATCTCAAGCAGTTTTCTCTTTTCGCCCCTTACAATTTCGCTGACTGTGCCGCTTGCCGGGGATGTGAAGCGTATTTCCGGACGCTTCTTGTCCGTGAAAAGGAGGCTGCCTGCCTTTACGGAATCACCTTCCTTTACGGACAGTTTGGGAATCACCCCTTTGAAATCTGTAGGCTTGACGGCGACTGTCTCAGAAATTATACTTTTGATAATGCGGGCTTTCGGAATACCTTCGATAGGTATGTCGAGTCCTTGTTTGAGCTTTATATAGTCAACCATTGCTTTTGTAATTTTGGCTGCAAATATAGATAAAACTTTTGTAGTTTTGCACACAAAATTCCAATACTCCGATGATAGATTTGTCATGCCTCAATGACGTTCAGATTGAGGCTGTTACATATAATGACGGCCCGTCTCTGATTATAGCCGGGGCAGGTTCGGGAAAGACCCGCGTGCTTACATACAAGATAGCCTGCCTCATCGACGGGGGAGTCCCGCCAGAGACCATAATGGCCCTGACCTTTACCAACAAGGCTGCAAAAGAGATGAAAGACAGGATTGCATCCATAACCGGCTCGTTCAGGGCGCGCAGGATGCACATGGGCACTTTCCATTCTGTTTTTGCCAGGATATTGAGGGACAATTCGGAGCTTTTAGGTTTCCCGAGGCAGTTTACAATATATGATACCCAGGATTCAAAAAACATGATAAAGACCTGTATCAGAGAGCTTCAGCTTGATGAAAAGCAGTACAGGCCCTCCGATGTCCTCTCGAGGATTTCGGCAGCCAAGAACAATCTCGTTACGGCTGCATCCTACCTTGCCAATTCGGAGGCAATTGCCAATGATACGACGGCCCGCAGGCCGAGAATATGCGACATATACAAGCTGTATGCATCGAAGTGCAAGGCCGAGGGGGTGATGGATTTTGATGATATACTGTTGTATATGAACATATTGTTGAGGGATTTCCCTGACGTGTGCGGGAAGTTGGGGGATATGCTCTCGTATATGCTTGTAGACGAGTATCAGGATACGAACCTGGCCCAGTACAAGATTATCCGCAGGCTTTCCATGAAAAACAGGAATGTAACCGTAGTGGGCGACGATTCCCAGAGTATCTATGCCTTCAGGGGGGCGAGGATACAGAATATACTCAATTTCAAGAGAGACTTTCCTGAGGCAAGGGAATTCAGGCTGGAACGCAATTACCGTTCGACCAAAATCATAGTGCATGCGGCCAACTCGGTTATAGCCCATAACTCCAACCGTTTGAAGAAAGAGTGTTTTTCAGAAGGGGATACCGGGGAGAAAATCGAAGTCCTGTCTTCGTTCAATGACCAGCAGGAGGCCCAGGCTGTCGTTTCATCCATCCTAAGCAGGATTTACTCTACGAAGGCACCGTACAGGTCATTTGCGGTTCTGTACAGGACAAATTCGCAGTCCCGTCTTATCGAGGAGTACCTCAGGAAAGCCAATCTGCCTTACAAGGTATATGCCGGCCATTCGTTCTATGAAAGGAAGGAGATAAAGGATATGCTTGCCTATTATCGCCTTGTATTGAACCATAGCGACAATGAGGCTTTTAAGAGGGTGGTTAACTTTCCGGCAAGGGGGATAGGCGATACGACTCTCAAGGCCTTGTCTGAATATGCGGCTTCCTGCGGCCTGCCGTTATGGGACGCTGTCATTTCTCACGGAATAGAGGAAGGGGCCGTCCGTCCTGCCGCATTGCAGAAGCTGCGCTCCTTTGTCTCGATGGTTTCCTCTTTTGCTTCCCGGGCCGATGATACGGATGCTTATACTCTCGCCAACGAAATTGCCGTCGCTTCCGGTGTCATGAACTCGCTTGCCGTGGAAAACACCGTTGAGGCGAGGACGCGCCTTGAGAATATCAATGAACTTTTAGCCGGCGTGAACGAATATGTGTCGCAGAGGATGGAAGAATGGGACGGGCAGGATGACGGAGGGGGCGGGCCCGTGACTCTCGGCTCGTATATGGAGAATGTTTCGCTGCTTACAGACGAGGACAAGACGGATGACGACGGGAATGATGACAAAGTAAGGCTTATGACGGTCCACGCATCGAAAGGCCTTGAGTTCCCGTATGTATATATAGTAGGTATGGAAGAAAACCTTTTCCCCGGCCCCATGTCCCTTTCCAGTCCGGATCAGACGGAGGAAGAAAGACGTCTTTTCTATGTTGCCCTTACCAGGGCGGAAAAGGCTGTTTCCGTATCGTTTGCCAAAAGCCGTTTCCTAAGGGGACAGATCGTTATATGCAGTCCGAGCCGCTTTCTTTACGAAATAGACCCTTCATGCCTTGCCGGGACGCTTCCCGTCCGTGCGGGTATGGGTATGCAGGCCTCTCCCGTAACAAGGCTTCGTCCGGCAGAGCCTGCTGCCGGGGCCGGATGTACCGTAACGTTCGATATCGCGGCCGGTGACAGGGTAGAGCATGGCCGTTTCGGAAAGGGAACGGTTCTCCTTCTGGACGGCACCGGGACGGATAAAAAGGCGAAAGTGCGTTTTGATGCTTCAGGAGAGAAAGTATTATTGCTTAAATATGCAAAATTGGTGAAGCTTCAATGAAATTGGGTATAATTTTTGCAGGTATTTCAAGTGAAGTTTTTCATAGTTTAAGTTTAGGTTAAGTAGCACCACGTCCCCGAACCTTTTATGGAGTTGAGGACGTGGTGTGTTTTTTGACCTTTCCGCATACGTTTTCCCGTTTTTCGGATTTTCTTTGTACACGTAACTTTAAATTTTCAAGCCATGATTGTGAGGAGAAGAATGTGTTTTTGGTGCTTGATCGCCTTGGGGGCCATAGCCTCCGCTGTTGCCGTGTCCTGTGAACGGGGTTCGGGAGGAAACGGTTTTTTAAGATTGTCCATGTCGGACGACTACGATTATCCCGAGATGTCCCGTCTCAGCGAATATCTGAAATCCAACGGTGGGAGCGGTATTATACCGGATACCAACGATTTTATCCTGACTGTCTCCGACCAGTCGGGAAAAACCGTCTATAAGGGGCTCTATTCGGAAAAGCCCGGGGTATTTGAATTGCCGGCCGGTGTATATGACGTGAGCGTACTCTCTTCGGAGTTCAGCGCCCCTGCTTACGACGCCCCCCGGTTCGGCGATTCGAGAACGGTCATTGTCAATCCCGGCGAGACCATAGGTGTGGCCTTTCTGTGTACCCAGTTGAATTCCGGGATAAGGTTCATATTCGACAATTCATTCATATCCGAATATTCATCGGGATATATCATGCTGTCCCAAAAAGAATTCGGTTCATTGGAATACCCTTATGCGGAACACCGTATCGCTTACTTCAATCCCGGGGAAATCATTGTGATATATGTGGAGAATTTTCAGGAAAGTGCGTTGTTCAGCCGTTATCTCGATCCCGCAGAAATATTGACTGTCAACCTCTCTGCATCCCAGGACACTCCTGAGGGATTCTCCATTACGGTTGACACGGCCAGAAACTGGACATGGGAAGACTATGTTACAGGCGGTGACAGGGACGGCTCCATGCCCGAGCTGGCCCTGACCGTCGCCGACCTGCCATCGTATGCCGGAGCAGAGGATGTGTGGGTTGAAGGTTATATAGTCGGAGGGGATGTAACTACCTCGAAAGTGAATACGAAGCCTCCTTTTGCGAAGGAAAGCCATCTGGCCATTGCGGACTACGCATTTGTCTCGGAAAGGGAACAGTGCGCGGCGGTGGAACTGCCTTCTTCAGGAGGGATAAGGGAGGCGCTCAATCTGGTATCTAACCCGGACAACCTGCACAGGAAACTTTTCGTCAGGGGTGATATTGTAAATTATTTCGGATATCCCGGAGTAAAGCAGGTGAAGGAGTATATACTGTATTGACCCGGCGGGAACCGGCGCTTTCAAGGCGGCTTGCATTGCACCCGCTTTCTGCTTACCTTTGCCGCATAAGAAATACGGCGGCCCATGTTCCGCGTAGAATTTGTCATAAATGAGCAGACTGAAAAATCCCCTTATGCGGCAGGCTGTTGCCGTGCTGGTTCTCCTTTCCCTGTCTTTACATTTGTGCGCCGGCCCGCGCAGGGCGGTGAAAATGCCGGCCGATTACGTCAATCCCTTTGTAGGCACTGACTACACGGGCCATACTTTCCCGGGCGCCACGGCCCCTTTCGGTATGGTCCAGCTCAGTCCCGATACAAGGCTTACTACTTGGGAAGGATGTTCCGGCTACCATTATTCGGATGATACCATTCTTGGGTTTTCCCATACCCATCTCAGCGGTACAGGCGTCCTGGATTACGGGGACGTGCTTTTCATGCCGGTCTGCGAATACGGTTGCGATTCGCTTGACAGGGATTACTACAAGTCGCGTTTTTCCCATTCGGAGGAAAGCGCCTCGCCCGGCTATTATTCGGTTATGCTCGGCAGGTGGGGCATATTTGCGGAACTTACTGCAGGCCTGCGTACCGGCATGCACAGGTATTCCTTTGACGATGCATCCGGAAAAGGCAGGATGCTGGTGATAGACCTCCGGCACAGGGACCAGCTTCTTGACTCCGATATAAAAGTCAGCGGGAGCAGGACAGTAAGCGGGTTCAGGCGTTCCAGGTCATGGTCCGAGGACCAGGTAGTGTACTTTTATGCGGAATTTTCAGAAGAGATACTGGACTTCAGGCTTTTCGGTAAAGAAGGGGCCTTGCTTGAATTTTCTCCGGAATCGGATCGGGTAATAGCCAAAGTGGGCATATCGTCGGTATCGGTCGAGAATGCCAGGGCCAATCTCCTGTCAGAGGTTCGGGACGGGGATTTCGATTTCGATGAGATGAGACTCTCGACTCTCGGGCTGTGGAATGAATATCTGTCCAGAATTGATGTTACCGGAGGCAGTGCGGAGCCGGAAAGGCTGAAGGTATTCTATACGGCCATGTACCATGCGGCAATTGCCCCCAATCTTTTTTCCGACGTGAACGGGGAGTACAGGGGCATGGACAGACAGGTCCATAAGGCGGACGGTTTTGATAGATACACCGTGTTTTCCCTTTGGGATACTTTCCGAACCCTCCATCCCATGCTCGCGCTCATCGACAGGGAACGTACCGGGGAGTTCCTTAAATCCTTCCTGAGCATATACAGGGAAGGTGGAAAACTTCCGATGTGGGAACTGGCCGGATATGAGACCAACTGCATGATAGGCTTCAATTCCGTTCCTGTAATAGCGGATGCCGTTATAAAGGGCATAGGTACGGAAGATGCGGAGGAACTGCTGGAGGCTATGGTGGAGACTTCTATGAAAGATGAACTCGGCATTCCGCAATACCGGGAGCGTAATCTCGTCCCTGCCGAGGAAGAGCACGAGTCGGTATCGAAGACACTGGAATATGCATACGACGACTGGTGCATCCATGTGGTCGCCTCCTGGCTTTACGACAGGACGGGGGAGGAACGCTTCGCCCTGATCAGAGACAGGTATCTTGAGGCTTCCGCCAATTATATAAACGTCCTTGACCCGTCTACATCCCTTATGAGGCCTGTAATGAACGGACGCTGGGCCGAACCCTTCGATCCACATGAGGTCAATAACCATTACACGGAAGCAAATTCCTGGCAGTACAGTTTTTTTGTCCCTCATGACGTTAACGGCCACATAAGGCTTCTTGGCGGAGATGAGGCATTCAGTTCCAAACTTGACTCGCTTTTTACGGCGGACCCGAATACGACAGGACGCACCCAGGTCGATATAACCGGCCTCATAGGCCAGTATGCCCACGGGAACGAGCCGAGCCACCAGACGGCATATCTGTATGCCTACACTGGAAAGCCCTGGAAGACTTACCGGCTTGTAAGGAATATCCTTGACAGTCTCTATACCTCGCGTCCGGACGGATTGTGCGGCAATGATGACTGCGGCCAGATGTCGGCATGGTATGTCATGAGCGCAATCGGCCTTTATCCTGTGACTCCCGGCAGCAACGTGTATGTCTTCTCTTCTCCCGTATTCGGCGATATTTCCGTGAATCTGGAGAACGGCAGCAAACTGCGCATACGCTCGGAATGCGTTGGCAGGGACATGGAGTCGTGCAGGTATATATCATCGGTAAGGCTTAACGGCCGGCCGTATTCAAAAAGCTATATTACATACGATGATATAAAGGATGGAGGGACAATCCTTTTCCGTCTCGTCCCGGAGCCGGACACGCTTTTCGGCTCCGCACCCGGTGACAGGCCTTCCGCATACGGGTATGACGGTATTGTAAGGAATCCGTGGTTCGTGACTGATTCGGACATATTCGGGGATAGCCTTGAGGTGGCCATGGCCTGCGGGGACAATGGCAATGCCATATACTACAGGACAGGTGACGGCGGGGACTTTGTAAGGTATTCCGGGCCGTTCGTTATAGACACCACGACAGCAATCAGCATCTATGCGGAGTCTCCGGAGGGGAAAAGAAGCCCGGTAATAACATCATCGTTCCATAAACTCAAGGATGATATGGATATAACCATGTATTGCGAATACAATCCGCAGTACAATGCCCGCGGGGACAAGGGGCTTATCGACGGGTTGCGGGGCTCTGTCAACTGGAAGACTGGGGGCTGGCAGGGATACCAGGCCACGGATTTTACGGCTGTCGTGGATTTGCGCAATGTCCGCAGGATTTCTCTTATCGGCTCGGGCTATTGCCAGGATATACGTTCGTGGATATGGATGCCAGAGTATGTTGAGTATTATGTATCTGACGACGGGAAGGACTTTGCCCTTGCCGGGCGTGTAGACAATACTGTAGGTATTGACGACTACGATATCCAGACACGTGACTTTGAACTGGACCTTTCGTCCTCTCCTGTAGAGGCCAGGTACATCAAGGTGGTGGCTAAGAATTTCGGAACGATACCGGAATGGCATTTGGGAGCCGGCGGCGAGGCCTTTATCTTCATAGATGAGATATGGGTCGAATGACGGTCAAAAAATTTTGGGAATTGTCATAAATGTTATATTTTTGCAGTCCCGATTACGGACGCTTCCTTAGCTCAGTTGGTAGAGCACGACACTCTTAATGTTGGGGTCCAGGGTTCGAGCCCCTGAGGGAGCACTGAAAAAGCCGCCAGCTGGCGGCTTTCTTGTTTTCATGGGCATACGCCGCTTTCATGATGTCATTCTTTCCCAATGTTTTTGAGGGCCTTGTACGAGTCGGCGGCCAGCAGTATCCCGACAACGGCCATTACGGGCAGGATGACTGTCTGTACGGGGTTGAAGGAAGTAAAGAGTTCTGCGAGGTGCAGCAGGCAGAACAGGCCGATAATGCAGGAGAGGATGAAGCCGGCAATCAGCCCGGCACGTCCTTTGGCATACAGGGCGCATAGCAGTCCGGCGACGGGCAGAAGGTAGGAGAGTGTCATCATGAAGATGAGCATGCCTGCAGGAGTATTTCCGGTATCCGATATGGCTATGTCGGCGTTCCAGAAAAGAGGCATAAGGTCTGCAATGCAGTGAATGGCGAATCCGGCCATGATCGCCGCCCATAAGAAGGCGGTACGGAGTCTTGCTTTTTCCATAACCATTGAAATTTTCCCCAAAAATATTCCGTGTGTCACGACTGGGCAATCCCAATTTATGGGGATGGCAGTTCGCCTACGGCTGTCCGTTTTCAGTTGTTTCGAGACAAAATATGAAAGAAGAAAATAAAAGCCCGGTTGAACCGGGCAATCATACACTGTTTATTCCGCCGCTATTCCCATCTCTTCCAAAAGATGTCCCGCTCCGGCTATCTTGTCTATGATGAAGAGTATGTAGCGCACGTCCAGGGCGATGTTTCTGCATACATCCGGGTCGAAGACAATGTCGCTCATGGTCCCTTCCCATACCCTGTCGAAATTGATGCCTATAAGCCTTCCGCATGAGTCCAGGACCGGGCTTCCGGAATTGCCGCCCGTGGTATGGTTTGTGGCGATGAATGCAACGGGAACTGTCCCGTCCTGTGCCCAGCGGCCGAAATCCTTCTCAGCATATACGTCGCGAAGCCTTTGCGGTATGTTGTAATCGTATATTTCCGGATTGTCTTTTTCAATTATGCCGTCTATAGTGGATGACGGCAGGTAATATACTCCGTCGGAAGGGGAGTATCCCTTTATGTTCCCGTATGCTATTCTCAGTGTAAGGTTGGCATCGGGATAGAATACCATGGCGGTATCGAATTCCATAAGCCCTTTCATATATGTCCGGTACATCAGATTAAGCTGCCTGCCCATACTTTCTGTCCGGCTGACGATGCTGTCATTGTAGAATTTCCTGAAGGCGGTGACCAGGCGCGAGAATGTATCGCTTTCGAGCTCTTCTTCGGATGCGGCTTTCAGCCTTTCGTAATCAGTGAATACCGAATTGCTGAACAGGGTATCCGCCAGACGGGCCATATCGTTTCCGCAATCCCCGAGCAGGCTCTTGAAATATTCGGGATAGTAGTCCGGGCTGATATTTTCCATGAACTCCCCTGTAAGCGCAATAAATGTTTCCCTGTCTATCGGGAGGGAGTAATCCTTGAAGAAAGTTCCCGCGTACTTTTCCCTGTCCTGGACATCCATGGCCATATATCTGGAAATCATTCCCGCAGCTTCGACTGCGAATACGGCCTCTGTATAATAGTCCCTGGCGAATTTATAATCCTTCATTTCTTTTATTATGGACTTCATGCTGTCAATCAGCCCTTCATATTCCGGATGGCCGCCGGAGGCCCATTCATTGAAATTCTTTTCGAGTTCGGCCTTGTCGTCTACCGTCCCGAGACGGCGCAGGCCTTTCATCTCTCCCTGCCACTTTTTCCAGGCGTTGGCTACTCCCGCATTCTTGGATGCGTATTTTATGCGAATCTCGTCCGAGGATGACATTGCCTTGTTCTGGATGTCGAGCCTGATGGTGCGCAATGCTATTTTGTGTGGATTGGATACATTTGCAATATAGTCCACCTCGTCAGACAGGATATATTCCTGCGTACTGCCGGGGTAACCGTACACGAATGTGAAGTCTCCCTCCTTGACCCCGTCAACCGATATCCTTAAATAATTTTTAGGCCGGAACGGTACATTGTCTTCAGAGTAGGGGGCGGGATTGTTGTTTTTGTCGGCGTATATCCTGAACAGGCTGAAGTCGCCGGTATGCCTGGGCCACATCCAGTTATCCGTATCTCCCCCGAACTTGCCTATTGAAGACGGAGGTGCACCTACAAGCCTTACGTCGGAAAATACCTGATAGACATACATGTAGTACATATTACCGTAATACAGCGGCAGTATTTCGGCTTTGTATGCGACCCCTTCCTTTTCGGCCTTCCTTATGAGTTTTTCCGAGTTCTTTTCTATTATTTTCAGTCTCTTCTCTTCTTCCGTTCCCGGTTTACAGCCTTTAAGTACTTTGTCAGTAACATTTTCCATCCTTACAAGAAAACTGACAGTGAGCCCGTCGTTCGGCAGTTCCTCATCCCGGGACATTGCCCAGAACCCGTCTGTAAGGTAGTCATGGTCAATGGAACTGTGGGCCTGTATCTGGCCGTATCCGCAGTGGTGGTTGGTGAGAAGCAGGCCGTCAGGGGAAATCAGTTCTCCAGTGCAGCCTCTGCCGAAAAGAACTATTGCATCCTTGAGCGAGACCCCGGTTTCCGAGTATAAGTCTTCTGCATTTATATTCAGTCCTTTGGATTGCATATCGGCTATTTTCTCCGAAATTTCGGAAGGCAGCCACATACCTTCGTCAGCGTGTATGGCAGTTGTGCCGGAGAGTATGGCAATAGAGCAGCATGCCGCCTGTATCGCCCTTGAAATCCTGTTTTTTCTCATAAATTGGATGTTATTCGTTTGCAGTCAAAAATTTTGCTTGCAAAAATATAAAATCCCGCCGTCAACTTCAAACATGCGCCGTCTGTACAGTGCCAGCATCTGCTTTCATTCTGCACATTTTCCGTGCAAAATGAACGGACTTTTATTAAAAACAATAGGCGGTAAGCCTTTGAAGATGAAAAGCCTACCGCCTAATTGGCTAATGTTCAGCCATATCACTTCCCGGCCTTGATTGCAGCCTGCGCCGCAGCAAGACGGGCTATAGGTACCCTGAAAGGTGAGCATGACACGTAATCCATGCCTATCGAATTACAGAATTCGACCGAGGCAGGATCGCCGCCGTGTTCGCCGCAAATGCCGACTTTGAGTTTCGGGTTCGTGCTGCGTCCGCCCTTTACCCCTATTTCGAGGAGCTTGCCGACGGATTCGACGTCTATTGTCTGGAACGGATCTGCATCGAGGAGCTTGTTGGAGAGATAATCGCCCATGAATGCCCCTATGTCATCGCGGGAGAATCCGAATGTCATCTGCGTAAGGTCATTCGTTCCGAAAGAGAAGAACTGTGCAGTTTTTGCCATGAAGTCGGCTAAGAGGGCAGCCCTGGGTATCTCTATCATCGTGCCGTAGAGATATTCGATTTTCACGCCTTCAGCCTTTTCAACTTCATCGTGAACCCTGTCGCAGATCTTTTTCTGGAAATCAAGCTCGCGTACGATGATTGTCACCGGTATCATGATTTCCGGCTTGGGGTTGAGGCCTTCCTTGATAAGCTCTGCGGTAGCAGTGAATATGGCCCTGAACTGTGTCTCGCTTATTTCAGGATAGGTTACTCCGAGACGTACGCCCCTGTGTCCCATCATGGGGTTGACTTCATGCAGCCCTTCTCCGCGTTTCTGTATGTCTTCAACGCTAACGCCCAGTTCATGTGCGAGTTCAGACTGTTTTTCCGGAGTGGAAGGTACGAATTCATGCAGGGGCGGGTCGAGCAGGCGGAAAGTCACCGGCTTGCCATCCATGACTTTCATGGTGGCCTTTACTGCTTCCTTGATATAGGGCTCAAGTTCTCCCAGGGCAGACTTTCTCTCGTCGTGGTTCTTTGAGAGTATCATCTTGCGGAGTTTGGACAGGGGAGCTTCAGAATGTGCTCCGTAGAACATGTGCTCTATCCTGAACAGGCCGATGCCTTCGGCTCCGAAGGAAAGTGCCCTGGCCGCATCTTCAGGGGTGTCGGCATTAGTCCTGACTCCGAGCTTGCGGTATTTGTCAACGAGTTTCATATACTCTACGAAACGAGGGTTCTCTGATGCGTCCATGGTGTCTACCGGTACGTCGTAGACGAGGCCCTTGCTTCCGTTCAGTGAGAATATGTCTCCTTCCTTGTATGTTTTACCGTTTATGGTCAGGAGTTTTTCATCCAGATTGATATGGAGGGCGTCGCAGCCTACGATGCAGCATTTTCCCCATCCGCGGGCAACGAGCGCCGCATGGGAAGTCATACCTCCGCGGGCAGTGAGCAGGCCGTCGGCGGCACGCATCCCTTCCACGTCTTCGGGATTGGTCTCCTCGCGGACGAGAATCACTTTCTCTTTTCTCTGGGCGGCGGCGACAGCATCTTCTGCGGTGAAGACTATTTTCCCTACCGAACCTCCCGGCCCTGCAGGCAGTCCTTTTGCAATGACCTTGGCGGATTTTTCCGCGGAGGGATTGAGTATGGGGTGGAGAAGTTCATCCAACTGATTGGGGGCCACTCTCATTACTGCTGTCTTCTCATCAATGAGACCTTCATGCAGCATGTCCATTGCCATGTTGAGGGCGGCAAGTCCGGTCCTCTTGCCTACGCGGCACTGGAGCATCCATAATGTACCGTCCTGAATTGTGAACTCTATGTCCTGCATATCCTTGAAATGGTCTTCAAGCCTGCTCTGGATTCCGTCGAGTTCCTTATATACTTCCGGCATTGCTGTCTCTAAGGATGCCAGATGCCTGTTATGCTCGTTCTTTGTAGCTTCGTTCAAAGGGTTGGGAGTGCGTATGCCGGCAACGACATCCTCTCCCTGGGCGTTGATGAGCCATTCCCCGTAGAATTTGTTCTCGCCTGTAGCGGGATTGCGCGAGAATGCGACACCGGTTGCCGAGTTGTCACCCATATTCCCGAATACCATCGCCTGTACGTTTACGGCTGTCCCCCAGTCGTCGGGAATACCTTCTATGCGGCGATATGCTATGGCCCTTTTGCCGTTCCATGATTTGAAGACCGCGCCTATGCCTCCCCAAAGCTGTTCACGGGCATTGTCGGGGAAATCTTTGCCGAGGACTTTCCTGACCCTTGCCTTGAAATCCTCGCAAAGCTGTCTGAGGTCATCTTCGGTGAGGTCGGTATCGCTCTTATAGCCTTTTTTGTCCTTCAGTTCGCCCATCATGCGGTCAAGCTGTACCCTTATGCCTTGCCCCTCTGCCGGTTCGATACCTTCAGCCTTTTCCATTACTACATCGGAGTACATCATTATGAGGCGGCGGTAAGCATCGTATACGAAACGGGGGTTGCCCGTTTTTGCAATCATTCCGGGAATGGTCTCCGAGCACAGCCCTATGTTCAGGACGGTCTCCATCATGCCCGGCATCGAGGATCTCGCCCCAGAGCGGCAGGATACCAAAAGAGGATTTTCTTTGTCTCCGAATTTCCTGCCCATCATTTTTTCAGCGCGGGCCAGGGCGGCATTGACTTCTTCTTCGAGTTCTGCCGGATATTTGCAGCCAAGTGAATAGTATTCAGTACAACATTCGGTGGTGATTGTGAATCCTGCCGGAACAGGCATTCCCAAAGTACACATTTCGGCGAGGTTCGCACCTTTTCCGCCCAAGAGGTTTCTCATAGAACCGTTTCCTTCGGCCTCTTTCCCTCCAAAGAAATAAACTCTTTTGATTGACATACAATAAAGATATTAGCGTTAAATCTTATAAGTTTTAGTTTCGCAAAAGTAATAAAAATACGTATAGCATTATATTGCTATAACAATTTTCCTGCAAGGACGGACAGCTCGCTCCGTTCGCCCCTGACAAGGTTTACGTGCTCGAAAATTTGCTTTCCGCGGAAACTTTCCCCAAGATGGGTCAGCCCGTTGGAATTTATGTCGAGGTACGGCTGGTCTATCTGGTAAATGTCACCTGTAAAGACCATTTTAGTCCCTTCTCCCGCCCTTGTTATGATGGTCTTTACCTCATGGGGCGTCAGGTTCTGCGCTTCGTCCACTATGAAAAACACGTTGTTGAGACTGCGCCCCCTGACAAATGCCAAAGGGCTGATGACCAGTTTTTCCGTCCGGAGCATTTTCTCTATTTCCTCTGCTTCCCTGCTTTCTTTGCCGAAACGGTTGCGTATTACGTCCAGATTGTCGAACAGGGGCAGCATGTAAGGCCCCGTTTTTTCACTTATATTGCCGGCCAGGAATTCCGGTTCCTGCTTTAAAGGGATTACCGGCCTGGTAAGAATGATCTGTCCGTACCTTTCGGCCTGTTCCAGGGCCCCGGCCAGGGCCAGAAGGGTTTTCCCGCTTCCTGCCATCCCGGTAAGGGAGACGAGCTTTATTTTCGGATTCAGGACTGCATCCAGTGCAAAAGCCTGTTCGTCGTTGCGGGCCGAGATACCGTAGGCCGTTCCCGGACTGACACGGACTATCTTCCGCGTGTCCCCGTCATATCTGGCTAAAACTGTATTTTTGCCGGAGATGAATCTGAACAGCTGGTTGCTGAACGGTTTTCTCTTTATTCCGCTCCTGTCCAGGTCTATCGTATTGCCTTCCGACAGTGTGCCGTATACCCAGTCCGGGGCGTTTCTTACGCAAATGGTTTCCTTTTCCGTCCTGACTATCTTCTTCTCTTCTACCTTGTCGCTCAGGTAGTCCTGTGCCATCAGACCGAGGGCCTTGGCCTTTAGCCTCATGTTTACATCCTTGGTGACAAGTATCACTTTCCTGTCAGGATTGTTCTGGTGCAGCCACATGGCTGTCGCTATTATGCGGTGGTCGGGAATATCGTCCATAAGCGAGGCCTTTATCTGCTCGGTATAGGGATGCCCCATTTCTATTTTTATGAGACCTCTGCCTTTCCCGATGCGGATACCTTTGTCGAACAGTGTGTTGCAGGAAATCTTGTCCAGTTCCCTGACGAAATATCTCGCATTGTATCCGAGATTGTCATCCCCTTTCTTGAACTTGTCCAGCTCTTCTATCACCGTCACCGGGATGTATACGTCGTTTTCCTGAAAGTTGAATATGGCATTATGGTCATGCAGCACCACATTCGTGTCCAATACGAATATTTTCGGTTCGGATATCCGGCCTGTCATGCCGTTGTCGGGCATTCTCCTGACTTTCTGAGCCATGTTTTTCATATAGATTTTTTTTCTATCCATTTAAGTCCGTTTATGAACATTTCTATCCACGGCGTGACTTTGTCATCGTCCCTGCCTGGCTGGTAATAGGCCCAGTTCCATGGCCTCAGGCATCTCTCCGGATGCGGCATCATGGCCAGGTGGCGTCCGTCGGGAGACGATACCGCCGCGACTCCTTCCGGGGAACCGTTCGGATTGGCCGGATATGCGTTGTAGTTGTAGCGCATGGCTATATTGTAATTCTCTATCGGTTCGGGGAAAGAGAACCTGCCTTCTCCGTGCGCTACCCAGATTCCGAGTTTCGAGCCTTTGAGGGAGGACAGGAGAACGGACGGCGAGTCCTCGATTGTGACACCGACGAATGCGGATTCGTATTTGCGGGAGTCGTTATGCTTCATTTTCGGGGAACGGGACCTGTCGTCAGGGGTTATAAGCCCTATTTCCGCCATAAGCTGGCAGCCGTTGCATACGCCGAGACTCAAGGTATCGTTCCTGGCATAGAACCTGTCTATTGCGTTCCTGGCTTTTTCATTGTACAGAAGAGCCCCGGCCCATCCCTTTGCGGAACCGAGAGTGTCGGCGTTGGAGAATCCGCCAACGAATACTATCATGTTTATTCCCTCGAGCGTTTCCCTTCCCGATACGAGATCCGTGACATGTACGTCCTTGACATCGAATCCGGCCATGTAGAGCGCCCATGCCATTTCCCTGTCCCCGTTGGAGCCGGTTTCGCGGATAATGGCCGCCTTGTATTTGCGTTTGGAAGGAATCTTGTATTTGCCGGTGAAACCTGCGGGGAATTTGAACTCAAGCGGTTGGCGTCCGTAGTTTTCCGCCCTTTCGAGGGCAAGCCTCTCTCCGGTCTGCAGCCTGTCGAGAAGATAGGACGGCCTGAACCATTTGTCCCTCATCCCGTCAATGTCCAACGAGACTGACTTGTGCGCGTCGCCGTATCTTATATTCAGCATCCTTTCTTCCGTAACCCTGCCTATCGTATATATGTCTATTTCCCCCGCAAGGGAGTTCTTGAACCTGTTTTCGTCAGCGGCCCTTATCTGCAGGACTACGCCGGGGACCTCTGAAAACAGCATCTCTGCCGATCTGAATCCGGCTATGTTGATGTCCATGCCTCCGGATGTATTTGCAAAGCACATTTCCAGTAGGGTGGTGACAAGCCCGCCCGCCGAGATATCATGCCCTGCAAGTATGGGGTTCTCCTTTCCCGAGAACATGGCTTTCTGCAGGGAATTGAAACAGTCCCTGAAATACCCTGGGTCGGTAATGTCAGGTACGTTTTTCCCGACGAAACCGGTCAGCTGGGCGTATGCGGAACCTCCAAGCGGGAAGTAATTGTGGCCGAAACCGAGTCTGACAAAAGGCACGTAAAGCAGTACTGTATCCTTGATGTCAGTATTTATGACCGGACTCAGCGTTTTCTTCACGTCCCTGCATTGTCCTGCCGCCGATATTATCAGCGTCCCTGGCGAAAGTACTTTCTTCCCGTCGGGATACTTCTGTGTCATGGAGAGGGAGTCCTTGCCGGTGGGGATGTTGATTCCAAGCTTTATTGCAAAATCGGCCGCGCCCCTTACCGCATGGTACAGCCTCGCGTCCTCACCCTTGTTCCTGCACGGCCACATCCAGTTTGCACTCAGGGATATCCCTGACAGCCCGTTTTCTATCGGAGTCCATACAATGTTCGTAAGCGCTTCCGCTATCGCCATTCTCGAACCTGCCGCCGGGTCGACCAGGCCTATAGCCGGGGCATGGCCTATGGATACGGCGATTCCTTCCTGGTTGTCGTATCCGATTGCAGTCACTCCCAAATTGTTCAACGGCAACTGTATCTTTCCGCAGCACTGCTGGCAGGCTATCAGTCCGGTTACGGAGCGGTCGACCTTGTTGGTAAGCCAGTCCTTGCATCCCACCGACTCGAGCTGCAGGAGATTGCCGACGATTTCAGATATTCCGGCTTCATCCTTTTCGTCCAGATTTTCCGGTACGGGGGCAAACCCTCCATGCCCGTCAGCCCCTCCTTCGGGCATGCTGTCGGTCATTACTGTCTTTGGCGTAGACCCGAACATGTCGGAAAGGGACAGGTCTATCGGGGTCTGGCCGGTGGAGCCGCTCCTGAATGTGAAGTTGCCGGCACCTGTGGTACGTCCGGCAATGTAGAAAGGAGCCCTTTCCCTTTCAGCTGTCTTTTTCAGCGTGTCTATGTCTTCATCCCTGATGACTAACCCCATGCGCTCCTGACTTTCATTTCCGATTATTTCCTTGGCAGACAGGGTGGGGTCTCCGACAGGCAGCCTGTCCAAGTCTATTGTACCTCCTGTCTCTTCAACCAGTTCGGAAAAACAGTTGAGATGGCCGCCTGCACCGTGATCGTGTATCGACACTATGCTGTTGTAGTCCTGTTCGGCAATGGCCCTTACGGTGTTGTACACTCTTTTCTGCATTTCCGGATTGGACCTTTGCACGGCATTGAGCTCTATGGCATTCCCGTATTCGCCGGTGGCGACGGACGAGACGGCGCCGCCTCCCATCCCTATCCTGTAGTTGTCTCCGCCGAGCAGGACGATATTCTCGCCGGCTTCGGGAGTCTCCTTGGCTGCATCCTGCCTTTTGGCATATCCTATTCCTCCGGCAAGCATTATGACCTTGTCGTATCCGTATGCCCTTTCGCTTCCGTCCGGATCTTTTTCCACATGTTCAAAAGTGTTTACGGAACCGCAGATAAGGGGCTGCCCGAATTTGTTCCCGAAATCCGAAGCTCCGTCGGAGGCCTTGATGAGAATCTCGGCAGGAGTCTGGTACAGCCATTTGCGCGGCTCTCCTGTTTCCCACGGGCGTCCTTTTTCAAGTCTTGGATACGAAGTCATGTATACGGCCGTGCCGGCTATGGGGAAAGATCCCTTGCCTCCGGCAATCCTGTCCCTTATTTCCCCTCCGCTACCTGTAGCCGCCCCGTTGAACGGCTCTACGGTGGTAGGGAAATTGTGGGTTTCGGCCTTGAGCGATATGACGGTATCTTCTTTTACGAGTCTGAAGTAGTCCGGCATATCAGGGCATCCGGGATGGAACAGGTCCACCTGAGGACCTTCGATGAAGGCGCAATTGTCCTTATATGCGGATACGATTCTGCCCGGATTCGTTTTGGAGGTCATCTTTATCATGGAAAAAAGGGTGGAAGCCATCTCTTTTCCGTCTATAATGAATTTGCCGTTGAATATCTTGTGCCGGCAATGCTCCGAATTGACCTGGGAAAATCCGAATACCTCACTGTCTGTCAGCGCACGTCCTATCTTGATGGAAAGCTGTTTAAGATACGTTATCTCGTCTTCGGAGAGGGCGAGGCCTTCTTTCCGGTTATATTCGTCGAAATCCGAGATGTATTCGATCGGGGCCTTAACGGCATCTGTGTCGAAAATATCTTCCCCGAGGCGGTCGTATACTCTCTGGAGCATTCTGTCATAGTGTATCTCCCCGTCCCTGACATCGGCTTCGGCAAATTCTTCAATCCTGCTTATGCCTTCAATATTCATGTTCCTGGTTATTTCAACGGCAGCGGTGCTCCATGGGGTCACCATCTCTTTCCGCGGCCCTATGAATGTCCCGGCAATCTCTTTGCCCTCTATTGGTTCCGCACCGGAAAAAAGCCATTTTAAAGTATTTGCCGTATCGTCCGTAAGTTTTCTGTCGCTCTGGACCGCTATGATATGCCTGTCTGAAGTTCGGAAAAAATAAATCATGTTTTTGCTCTTTGAATTTGTAAAATTACTCATAATTTTGCTTTCAACGCTTTTGAAAGTCCAATTTTGCGAACATTTTTTTAACACAGACAGCAATGGCAGACGATGAATATAGAAAAACGGTCGAAATGCTTTATTCTGTCGCCCCGTCATTCCAGAAAGTGGGGGCGGCAGGGTACCATCCCGGACTCGGAACGATGCTTCGCTTTACGGGGAGTCTCGGGAATCCGCAAAATCTGTTCAAGTCCGTGCATGTAGCCGGTACGAACGGAAAAGGCTCCGTGTCGCACATGCTTGCTTCGGCACTTGCCGTATCATTGCCCGGCAGGGCCGTCGGGCTGTACACGTCCCCGCATCTGCTGGATTTCAGGGAAAGGGTCAGGATTATAACTTCCGATGACGGGTTTACCTGCTCCTATGAAGATGTGGAGAAGGACTTTGTGATCGGTTTCGTCAAGGAAACCGCGGATTTTGTCAAAGCGGAGCGCCCTTCTTTTTTCGAGATAACGACAGCTATGGCATTCAAGTATTTCGCATTACGGAATGTGGAATATGCAGTGATAGAGACCGGCCTGGGAGGCCGCCTCGATTCGACCAATGTCATACGCCCGCGTTTGAGTATAATTACTTCCATAGGCCTTGACCACAAGGATATTCTTGGGGATACAATAGGACAGATAGCTGCCGAGAAAGGGGGGATTGTCAAACCCGGCGTGCCCGTCGTGCTCGGGAAGCTCCCGGAGGAGGCTTCGGATGTGATAGCCGGCATTGCGTCCCGGGCAGGAAGTACGGTCATATATTCCGATACGGACGCCGCCGGAGGATCCTTCGATGATGTCCCGCTGTCAGAGATGGACCTTAAGGGTTTCCCGCAAAGAGTGAACCTGCGCACCGTATCGGCCGCTCTGTCCGTGCTGGGAAAGGAAGTGCCGGTGGATATCCGCAAGTGCCGTACCGCCGTATGCCATGCGGCACGTTTTACGGGGCTGCGCGGGAGATGGGAAAAACTTATGGATGCGCCTCTGGCAATATGCGATATCGGCCATAATCCGCAGGCCGTCTCTATTGCAGTAGAACAGATGCGTACGGCTGCCGCCGGACGCAGGAAAATCCTGATAATAGGGATGGCGGCGGACAAGGACGTAAGGACCGTTACGGGAATGCTGCCGGAAGATGCCTTCTATATTTTCACCAAGGCATCAGGGCCGAGGGCCATCGCTCCCGGCAAACTGGCGGCAATGGCGCTGGAAGGCCATCATGGGCGCCTTGCCGGATATGCCGTGACGGAAACGGTGGCCGAGGCAGTGGAACGGTGCATGCAGGCGGCATCCCCCGATGATTTTATATTTATAGGTGGGAGCAGCTATGTAGTGGCAGAGGCAATAGGTATTTTCGATTCACTTTACCGGCAGCGCCCTCAGTGTCCGTAGCAGGGCGGGGGACAAGATACATTTGTCAGGATATTTGCTTTTGCTATTTTTGTGACTTTATTCGTATGCTATGTTAACAGAAACAATGCTGATAATATTTGTTCTTGGCTATGTCTGCATAGCCATGGAACATAAGCTGAATATCAGTAAGTCCGCAACTGCCTTGATTTTGTGCGGTCTCTTGTGGACACTGCTCAGCGTCTTTTCTACCACAGTCTCTCCCGATCTTACCCATGACAGGGTCAGTACTGAACTTTTCTCCCATCTTGCAAGTACATGCGAGATTATCATTTTCCTAATCGGGGCCATGACCATAGTTGATCTTATTGATACGCATGGCGGCTTCGAGGTAATTACCAAACATATAAAGACTCGTAAGAAAGTCAGGCTGCTGTGGATAGTGGCGGTAATAACGTTTTTCCTGTCCGCTGTCCTGGACAATATGACCACTACGATTATTATGGTTATGCTGATGCGCAGGATGATAAGCAATTATAAGGAACGCTGGATATTCGCCTCCCTGATTGTCATGGCAGCCAACAGCGGAGGGGCATGGTCCCCGATAGGCGATGTCACTACCATAATGCTTTGGATGAAAGGGAATGTGACCTCCCTGAACCTTATGGGCGCGACATTCCTTCCTGCACTGGTATCGGTCATTTTACCGACGCTTATAGCTGCAAGGTTCCTCAAAGGGGTTATCGCCGAGCAGTCCTCGAGCGAGACGGCCACCTTTCGCCCGTCATATATAACCGGGAGAGAAAGCAGCACCATAATGTTCCTCGGGACAGGCCTTCTTGTTATGGTGCCTGTATTCAAAAGCATATTCGGCCTGCCCCCGTACATGGGGGTCATGATAGGCCTGGGTATCATGTGGCTCTATACCGACTTGATGTACAGGAAGAAAGTTGATGTAGAGGAGTCCGTAAAGAATAAGGTGTCAAAAGTGCTCAAGCATATCGACATGCCGACGATATTGTTTTTTCTCGGCATATTGATGGCCGTGTCGGCATTGCAGAGTGCGGGAATACTCGGGACTCTTGCAGACGGGCTGAACGAGCATGTCCATAATATTTATGCGATCAATACCCTGATAGGTATGCTTTCTGCCGTGATAGACAACGTACCTCTCGTAGCAGCCAGTATGGGTATGTACCCTATGCCGGACGCCGCTGCGGTAGCCGCTTCGGCCGATCCGGCATTTACGGCCATGTTCATGCAGGACGGCGTATTCTGGCATCTGCTTGCATATTGCGCCGGCGTGGGCGGGAGCATGCTTATAATAGGTTCTGCGGCCGGGGTAGTGGCCATGGGACTTGAGAAGATCAATTTCATCTGGTATTTTAAAAACATGAGCCTGCTTGCCGCTATCGGTTATTTCGGCGGTGTCGGCACTTTTATACTTCAGCACTGGCTCCTTACTGTTTTATAAATTATGAGAACATTTGCTGTTATTATGATGTGCGGCATAATGAATGCGTTATGCTGTTTCCCCCTCCGTGCTTCTGACGGGGATTACGAGAGTACGACCATTCTGAAGGCCGGGGATGCGGCTGCTGACTTTACCGTACCCGTGCTTGACGGAGGGAACGTATCGCTTTCCGAGCTGAAGGGCAAGGTTGTCCTGCTTTCTTTCTGGGCGACATGGTGCAGGCCATGCCTGAAAGAACTTTCCCCGGAAGGCATGCCTCTTCTGTTGGAGCAGTTTGCGGATGAACCCGATTTCGTGTTCCTGCCGATAGCCGACGATACGAGTGAAGAATTAGACAGGTTCTTCTCTTCTCCGAAAGGCAGTACCGACTATGCCTATCTCAAGGACAGGACAGGCGTGGATCCGGACAGGAATGTTTTCGGCCTTTATGCAAGGCAAGGCATACCGAGGTCTTTCGTTATCGGCAAGGACGGAAAGATTGTCGCGGGCTTCCTCGGGGTGGAAGAAGATACTTTCGAGCGTATGGGCAGTTCCATTCGGGAGGCATTGGGACAATGAAGGTTCTCGGGATACTTTTCATTTCGGCGCTTCTCTCCTTTGTCCCGTTTCCGCTGCATGCAGACAACGGGTATGGCTGTACCGCCGGGCATGACACGATGTTTCCGGAACTCAATCCGGTGCCGCGCCTTGTCGAACCGCTCGGAGAGGGAATACTGGATATTTCCGACGGGGTTTCGGTCAAGGACAGGAAAAGATGTTACGGCGGAGAGCTGTCTTTTCTGAAGAAAAACAGGAAAGGGCCTGACCTTTTCATTGATTACGGTCCGGCCGTCTCTGAAAGATACGGTCTCGAACCGGTCTCGGGAGCATACGCAATTGAAATTTCCGACGAAGGAATAACCATAGCCGGTTATGACGACCGGGGGGCCTTTTACGGTATCCAGACATTCAGTCAGATAGCCGGATGCACTGGCGGGAAGTTGCCTTTTGTGTCAATAAGGGACTGGCCGGACATGTTGCACAGAGGTGTTGTCGAAGGGTTTTACGGTACACCGTGGTCTCATGCCACCAGACTTGCCCTGATAGATTTTTACGGGAAGTACAAATTGAATACCTATCTCTACGGGCCGAAGGATGACCCTTATCACAGGACTCCGGACTGGAGGAAACCGTATCCGGCTAAGGAAGAGAGCCAGATAAGGGAACTTGTGGATGCGTGCAGGCGCAACAGGGTGGATTTCGTATGGGCCCTGCATCCCGGTATGGATATAAAATGGAATGAGGAAGACTACGGCAATGTCCTTCGCAAGCTGGAGTGGATGTATGCCTTGGGGGTAAGGAATTTCGCAGTCTTTTTCGATGATATATCCGGAGAAGGAGCCGACCCGCGCAGGCAGGCGGAACTGTTGAACCGCCTTACCGAGGAGTTTGTGAAGAAGAAGGGGGACGTAGCCCCGCTTATCCTGTGTCCGACGGACTATTCCCGCCTGTGGGCCAATCCTACCCCGCAGGGCAGCCTTGCATATTTCGGCGAAGCTCTCGACCCTTCAGTCAATATATTCTGGACGGGTGACGCAGTATGCAGCGACCTGACCCCCGAGACCATGGAATGGGTGAATTCCAGAATCAGGCGTCCTGCATATTTCTGGTGGAATTATCCGGTTACGGACTATGTGAGGGAGATAATAATGCAGGGCCCCGTTTACGGCCTGGATACGACGCTTACCCGTAAAGATGCGTACGGCATTCTATTAAATCCCATGGAACATGGGATGGCCTCGCGGATAGCGATGTACGGTGTAGCCGACTATGCCTGGAACATGAAGGCGTACGAGCCGCTGGCCAACTGGGAGAGGGCCCTGGAAGCCATACTTGGCGAGGCGGCAGGGATATACCGGACATTTGCTATACATTCATGCGATACCGAGACCGGATACAGGCGGGACGAGTCGTGGGAAACCCGTACCTACAGTCTTGCAGACTGGAGCCGGGAGGCCTCCGATGCTTTGAAGGAAGAGTTCCGGATAATCGAATCCCTTCCCGCCCTCATGGAAGAACACTGCAGCGACTCCGCATTGATGGAAGAGGTAAGGCCGTGGCTTGCCGAATTCGGCAAACTCGGTACGAGGGGAAGGAAGGCGGCCGAGCTTACAGACATGTACTGTGGCGGCTATGATGACAAGACATTCTGGAATGCTTACGTTGACAATCTTATGGATGCAGAAGATAGGGCCGCGTATGCTTCCCGCAGGTCCGGTACTTTGAAGCTTCAGCCGTTTTACGAGAATGCGATGGCTGATATGGCACACGGTTTCCTGCTGAAACTGACGGGCAGGACACCTGCCGACTACAGGGGGATAGGGACATTTGCGAACTCCATGTCAAACGCTACCGCACTTATGCTGGACAGGGATACCTCTACATTCTATACTTCCGCCCAGGCGCAGCGGGACGGAGACTGGATAGGGCTTGACCTGCGTGAAACGAGGCCTGTCTACAATGTCCGCATACTTCAGGGACGCAATTCGGAAGATGATGTGGACTATTTTGACCATGCCGTCCTGGAGTATTCGGAAGATGCGGAACACTGGGTGAAAATGGGGGATGAACTCAATAACCGTTATGAGATATTGTGGGACGGTGATACGGTTCAGGCGAGATATATAAGGCTAAGGAGGCTTCCCTCGGAACGGAGAAACTATGCGGCTGTAAGGTCGTTCGATGTTAATGTCACCGGGTCCTGTCCGGAGCATGCGGCCTTCGACTTCAATCCGCAGACATTCCATGAGGTAAAGGACAGTATGGAGTTCATGCTGCCCGAAGGCTCCCGCGAATGTGTCGTGCTTATGGGTAAAACTGATTCTCCTGTCCTCTTCAGGCAATGGGATGCCGGCGGGAATCCCATATCCGTCCATGCGGCGGACGGCCCTTATTTGAGATGTTTCCTTGCCGAGGGGGCCGTTAAGGCTTCTATAGTGG
>DVLA01000016.1 GCA_018715745.1 Candidatus Coprenecus stercoripullorum | reverse complement strand
CTGTTTAGCACCACCCTGCATTTCCGGTCCGGCATCCACGGGTTGGCCGAAACCCACCGGCACTTCGCGAAATCCGAAACGAAAATTATATTGTGAAGCCCCTTGAATGCAGGCCTGGCCATAACCGGCACCTTCTTCCGGCGGGCTACATGTATCGTAAGCACTATCCTGACATTCCTGCCGCTGCGTCTGACAGCCCTGTCCGCAACCGGCACAAAACGGACATCATGTATATGGACTATATCGGCACCGGTATCCTCTATCGCCATAGAAAGGGCGTCCGCCGAACGCATATCGAACAGGCCTGAAAAAGGCAGGGCCGTAAAAGGGATGCGGCCCTGCAGCCTGCCCGGGACAGCTCCCTTGCTCCTTGCAAACCAGTATACCCTGTGGCCCGCACCTTCAAGCGCCGTACCCAAATCCAATATATACTGCTCGGCCCCGCCCCATACCTTGCCGGGGAAAATCTGGATTATATTCATAGCCTGTCCATTATTTTTCTTGCTACAGTCTCCGGTTCTATGGAATTAAGGCACGGCATGCCTCCGATACGGCACTTCCGGCTTCCGGCTATGGTACAGGGCTGGCACGGAAGGCCGGCGAATACCGCATCCCCGTACGACTGCGAATAGCCGAGAAAGCCGCATTCGGGCACCGTGCTTCCCCAAACCGTAACGGCCTCTGTCCCGACGAGCGACGCAAGATGCTGGTTGGCAGAATCCATCGTAACCATAAGCCTGAGCCTGGCAATAACAGCGAGTTCCTGCTCTATGGCAAATTTCCCGGCCAGTGAAATACAGTTCGGGACAGTGCGTTCCCAACGTCCGAGCATCTCCTGCTCCGCCCCCCTCCCGCCGAACAGATATACCGGTATCCCTTCGGCTGAAAGCATGCGCACTACCCTTTCCATTTTTTCGGGAGGATAGGTCTTGTTGGCATACCTTGCAAACGGGGCGATCCCGACTGAACCAGGACGGACCTGCACCGGAGGCTCAGGTATACGGCTTTCAAATACGGACCTGAAACTGATCTTCACCGGATACCCCAACCTGGCAAAAACATCCGCATAACGGCTGACGTAATCCTGCTGGGCCGCCGGCTTTTCCCCCGCTTTCCGCCCGGATGTAAGCCTCCTGCGTCCAGCCCTTCCCTTGTCCACCATTGCGACTTTGGCGCCGGAAAGCAGCATGGCCAGATCTATCTCCCATGCACGCAAAACATTATGGAGATCGGCCACATAGTCGAAATGCATTCCTGAAAGTCTACGGAGAAGCAGCGCCATCCCCCTTATCCCCCTGTATTCCCCTTTCGTATCGGCCTCCATGACACTGACATTCCCGGGCCTGTCTATAAACAGCCTTGCAAAGAAAGGCCTGGTAAGCACTGTAATGCGAAGTGAAGGATATATCCTTGCAAACGAATATATTACCGGTATTGTCATCGCTACGTCCCCGAGGGCCGAAAGGCGTATGATCAGAATATTCCTCTTCCCGCTATTGTTTTCCATATCCGTTCCCCTTTTTGTCCGGTAAGTGAAAAATATCTGTCCAGGACGAGGCAGCAGGTATAACGCTCCAGTTTCCTGTCGCAGAATCTGCGCACATAATCATGGGCATTGGAAATAACAGACTCCGCCTCGTCGGGATGGGAAATGTACCACCTGAGCTTGTCCTCAAGGTCGGAATAGTCATCCTTTACCTCGATATAATGCACGCCTCCCACAAGAGTCCCTTCCATAAACCAGGACTCAATCCTGGGCCTCGGCATGACTGCTATGGAATTGGAAGACATGACCCATTTGAGGTTGGTCGCCACGTCGTGCCCCTCAATGCATGCCACGAACTTATAACCCAATTGCTCTTCAATAGGCATATACGGCTTTACATATTCGGGATGCCCGTCATCCACATCATCGTTAATACGTCCCACATCGCACATCGGATTATCTATGAACATTTCAATGAACCTTGTCCTCTGCGGCTGCTTGCGCACTTCGTTCCGGAAAACTATCATGTCCTTTTTCGCACTGAAAGGCCTGGTATCCCTTACAAAAGAGAAATGGCGCAGTTTGTTCAGCTTGAAAAGCACATTGCCTGTAAGCCCCGGCCCTATCGGACGCGCCTTTACTATCGTTGGCGCGGCCAGGTTCCAGTCCACATCCCCGAACAGGTAAAGGAAGCGCATGTCACCGCCGAACAGTCTTGCATACTGGTAAAGGTCGAAGAAATAGGCGGAAAACTTGTGCTTCTGCCCGAACGGATACCTGAAATCTTTTACCGGTGTTCCCGCAGCATCCCCTATGGGAGAATCCCCGCACCTGACATAATAGGCTGCACGGGAAGCCGCTATATCTTTCTGCTCCCCTGTCAAGCCACGCATTCCCAATCTGAAAAAAAAACGGTAGAGAGTATCGGGAACCGCATACGCAATAAAATTCCCGATATAAAAAACCGCCTTTCTGTATCCCTTCAACAGGGATTTTCTGTCTGTACGGAGCATGCTGCCTATCTGCCTTTCAAATAATGTTCCACGCCTTCTATATCTTTCTTCGTATCTACAGAAAGAGACTTGCAATGGCAATTATAATAGTATATGGGCACATGGTTTTCTATAAAGCGGAAAGAGTCGTTTTCCTCTATCTTCTCAATCGGCCCGCGCGGAGTACCGTGATAAAACTCCAGGGCCTTTTTATTGAACGCACCTACGCCAACGAACTTATGGTACACGTAATCCATATTGCCCTTGGGATACGGAATCGGGCTGCGGGATATGAAAAGGCAACGGTTATCCGCAGCTGTAACGATCTTGAGGTTGGTAGAATCCACGACTTCCACCGGGTCGCTGAAATCGGTCATAAGGTTCGATACATATATGCTGTCCCCGTCAAGCGAGGCCGGTATACATTGTACTATGGCTTCCCTCGTAAGCAGCGGCTCGTCTCCGTTGACCATCACATAAAGGTCCGCCTCTATGCGGGTGGACACTTCATACAGGCGTTCCGTAGCCGTATCATGGTCAGGGGAGGTCATAATTGCCGTAGCCCCGAAAGACTCTGCCGCCTCCCTGATCCGGTCACTGTCGGTAGCCACATATACCGCATCGAACTCCGGCACCTCCCTGCAATGTTCGTACACCCATTGTATCATCGGCTTGCCGCAAATCATGGCCAGCGGTTTCTCAAAAAAACGGGAAGAACCGGCCCGGGCCGGTATTACACATACTATTTTCATAAATATTATTTATTGGATTCACAGTCGGATCTTTTAACCTTCCATCTTTTATGGGACCACAGCCAATAGGCCGGCTCGCGCCTTATGGTCTGCTCCAGCATGGACATAAACTGACGGGTATAGGGATATTCTCCCTGCATGAGTTCCGGCGGAGGGACAATTTCCCTCAGTGTCAGAATATAGTGTCCACGCCTGTCCTTTTCTACATCCAGATAGAGGAATGCCGCACCTACCCGCTTGCCAATCTGTTCCCCGCCTACGATATATGCTGTCTCCTGATTGAGGAACGATGTCCAGTGCTGGTAACCGCCGTTGGGGCGCTGGTCCGATATGAAGCCTATAATAAACTGCCTGTTTCTCTCATGGAACCCCAACAGGGTACGGTAGGCTTTCTTTTGGGGGATGCAGAGCATGTTGAAACGGGACCGTATTTTCAGCATTACCTTCTCCATAACGGGGTCGCGCATGGGCTTGTATATCTGTCCGGCCACTTGGGGTTTCCTGAAATGGCGCCTTATGGCCTGCATCCATTCCCAATTGCCGTAATGTCCTAAATACAGGACTATGGACCTGCCTTCCGCAGCTATGGCGTCTATTACTCCCGGATTGGCGACTTCCACTCTGCGGTCAATCTCCCTGTCTGATATGTGCAGCAGTTTCACAGTCTCTACAATACAGTCACCCAGATGCCTGTAGAAACGTTTCTCGACAGCCTTCCTCTCTTCCGGACTTTTCTCGGGGAAAGCATTCAAGAGGTTTTCCCTCACCGTATCCTTCCGGTAATGGATGACATGATATATAAAAAAATATATCGCATCGCTCAGCAGGTAAAGTACACCAAGCGGAAGCAGCGCCGGAATACGGAGGGCCCCGATATAAAGCCTATATAGAAACTTCTGTCCCATCCGTCTGCAAAATCCTGACAATAGAATCCGTCACCCCGCTGTTCCTGTCTACGAACCCTTTCGCCCCCTCCTTTATCCGGGACATTTCCGCCGGATTGTCCTTCAGGCCGGAAAACCATTCCATAAGTTCCCTGCCGGAGGAAACCATTGCGCCAAGGCCCAGGGCCATCAGTTCCTGAGGTGCAGTCTTCCTCTCTATCCGCGGCCCGAAGGCAACCGGGAGCCCGTACACGGCAGCCTCCATAACATTGTGCAGATACGGAGTAAAGCCGCCTCCGACGTATGCCCATCTGGCGTATCTGTAAATATAGGCCAGAAGCCCCATGCAGTCCACTATAAGGAAACGCACACCTCTGAAATCCGTATCCGCATCACATTCCGAATACAACAGAGATTTACCGGCCATGGACGACCGGATATGGCCAATATAGTCCTTTTCTATTTCATGAGGGACTATAATGAACTTCTGCTCCGTGTATTCTGCGGCAAGTCCAGCCACCATGGAAACATCCTTTCTGTCGCTGACGCTACCGGCAATAAATACGTCGGCACCATTTACAAAATGTTCTATGACAGTATTGCTGAAAGGCCTGGAGGCTACCGCCGCAACGTTGTCGAAAAGCGGGTCTCCCGTAACGGTAACATTATTATAGCCGAGGCGGTTAAGATTGTTTTCCGAAGCGCTGTTGAGCACCATAAAACGGGTATAGGCACCGAGCGCATTCCTGAACATGGAGCCGTACCATTTGAAAAAGGGGGAATTGTCCCTGATTATGGCCGAGACCAGGAATACGGGAATATGCCTTTCCTTTAGAACGGCAAGGTAATTCAGCCAGTATTCGGAAATAATAAAGACAGCCCTGTCCGGGCGAACGGCATCAATAAAGCGCCGGGCATTGTCCGGCGTATCCAACGGCAGGTAATACAGGAAGTCTATGCCTTCACGATTGTTTTTCAGGACCTCATAACCGGTAGGGGAAAAGAATGTCAATACAATGCGGCATGCATCGTCCCGCTTGAGCCGCCTTATAAGGGGACGTGCGACTCCATATTCCCCCAATGATGCGGCGTGTATCCAATACAACGGTTTTTCATCCCTGCACCTTTCCCGCCCGCTGCAAGAGGAGTTCCCGGAATTGCCCTCCGAAGCCCCGAAATCCTTCTCTATCCGGTCTACAAGTCTGTAACGGCCAAGGGCAAACTTCCTCAACTTATTGTCAGGGAGCAACTTATGTATCTTAACAATAAATATTACGAATGCCTCTGCTATATTCAGAACGGCATTATATATATATTTCATCCTATTTTCCGAAAAACAGTGATAATAAGTTGCAAAGTTAGAAATATTTATTTAATGCCGATATATGATTTCAATGCCTCAACATAGGTTGCCATGGCTTCGGCGCCTGCAGCGGTAATTCTGCATACGGTTCTGGGCTTACGTCCTGCAAATCCTTTTTCTACAGTTATATAACCGGCATTGCACAGTTTTTCTATCTGAACGCTGAGATTTCCGGCAGTAGCCCCTGTCGCTTCACGGAGATACACGAAGTCAGCCTCTTCAAGCGACAGCAGAGTGGACATGACTGCCAGGCGCAACTCGGAATGCAACAGGGGATCGAGCCTTGCAAATTCTCCCATGGCGGTTACTGCAGTTTTATGGTTTTACGATTGAATATCAGGCCTGGGATAACCAGGGTCATCAGCGCTGCGAAGGCCATAATCAGCGGAGTTGGCATATTCAGGAAGTAGTCGCAGGGCAGTCCTGCTATTCCACAGATAATACTGAGAATGAATACAGTCCAGGAACTGCATAGAACCCCGGTGACTGCGCCGGCCATACCCAGAAGCAGTATTATGACGCCGTTTGTCGGTATGGGGATGAAGAACGCCATGATACCGACGGCTATTGCCAGGATTCCGAATATGCCCCATACGATGCCCACGGACCTGGACACGAAATTCTCACCCTTCCCCTTGCTCTCGATACGTTTGAAGACCAGCTGATTCACGAACCAGCCGATAAATGGAATCAGAAACCAGGCCAGGTTCCACAGATGATTGTTGTCCGAAAGTGTCAGCCCCAGCAGGACGATCCCTGATACGAGGATTACGGTCGTTCCCCATACGAGCATTGCCGTTCCGCCGCGCCGCTGAAAGTCCCGCTGACTGTTGTTGATTGCCTCAGAGATGATTTCCAATGACTTTTCTACTGAAAGTACGTTTTTGCCGTTGTTTTCCATAATTCTAAAATACTTTTGTTGACGATGCAAATATAAACTAATTTATTTTATAAACCAAATATGACAGGCAAGATTTTTACAAAAAAATTGCCGCGACCGCAATAGACACGGTCACGGCAACTTGTATTTATAACAGAGCCGGGCTGGACTACATCATTCCGCCCATGGCTCCGGGATTCATTGCGGGAGCGGGAGTCTCTTCCTTCTTCTCGGCAATTACACATTCGGTAGTCAGGAACATTCCTGCAACCGATGCCGCATTCTGAAGGGCGACACGGGTAACCTTGGTCGGGTCGATGACACCGGCAGCAAGCAGGTTCTCGTATTTGTCGGCACGTGCGTTGTAACCGAAGTCGCCTTTGCCTTCACGGACTTTCTGGGCAACTACGCTGCCTTCTACACCTGCATTCTCGGCAATCGTGCGGAGAGGCGACTCAATAGCCTTGGCCACGATGTTTATACCTGTCTGTTCATCTTCGTTCTCACCCTTGATGGCCTTGAGCGAATCGATAGCACGGACGAAAGCGACACCGCCGCCAGGGATAATGCCTTCTTCTACTGCGGCACGTGTAGCGTTAAGGGCATCCTCTACCCTGTCTTTCTTTTCCTTCATCTCGACTTCGGAAGCTGCACCCACATAGAGGACTGCAACACCGCCGGCGAGTTTGGCAAGCCTTTCCTGAAGCTTCTCGCGGTCATAATCCGAAGTGGTCTTCTCTATCTGCTTGCGGATCTGGGCCACTCTCTCGGCAATGGCTTCCTTGTTGCCCTTACCGTTTACGATTGTGGTATTCTCCTTGTCAATGGTAACCTTGTCTGCATTTCCGAGCATGTCGGGGGTCGTATTTTCAAGAGTGAATCCCCTTTCTTCGGATATAACCTGCCCGCCGGTCAGGGTGGCGATATCCTGAAGCATCTCCTTGCGGCGGTCGCCGAATCCGGGCGCCTTTACGGCAGCAACTTTCAATGTACCGCGCAGCCTGTTGACAACCAACGTAGTAAGAGCCTCGCCCTCAACGTCTTCAGCAATAATCAGCAAAGATTTGCCGTCACGTGCGATAGGCTCCAGAATAGGAAGAAGGTCTTTCATGGAAGAAAGCTTCTTGTCCGTGATGAGGATCTTAGGAGATTCCAGCACGGCTTCCATCTTGTCGGGATTGGTCATGAAATAAGGCGATATGTAGCCTCTGTCAAACTGCATGCCTTCTACGACCTTGACTTCTGTCTGGGTACCTTTGGCCTCTTCTACGGTTATCACTCCCTCTTTCTTTACCTTGCCCATGGCCTCGGCGATAAGTTTGCCGATAAAGGCGTCATTGTTGGCGGAAGTGGTAGCTATCTGCTCTACCTTTGCCATGTCCTCACCTACTTCCTGGGTCTGCTTTTTGAGGTCGGCGACCACAGTCTCTACAGCCTTGTCGATACCGCGCTTGAGGTCCATAGGGTTGGCGCCGGCAGTCACGTTCTTCAAGCCTACGCTGATGATTTCCTGGGCCAGCACCGTAGCGGTTGTAGTACCGTCACCGGCCTGATCGTTTGTCTTGGAAGCCACTTCCCTGACCATCTGTGCGCCCATGTTCTGGAAACGGTCCTCGAGTTCGATTTCCTTTGCGACCGTCACACCGTCCTTAGTCACCTGAGGGGCTCCGAATTTCTTGTCGATAACCACATTACGTCCTTTCGGGCCTAATGTCACCTTTACAGCGTCAGCCAATGCATCCACACCCTCTTTCATAAGGTTGCGGGCTTCCATATTGAATTTTATTTCTTTTGCCATGATAATTTGGATTTTTAAAATTTAACAGAATAAAGAATAATGAATTAAAGGACGGCCAATACGTCCGACTGACGCATCATAAGGTAATCCTTGCCGTCAACGGTAATCTCGGTCCCGGAATATTTGCCGTACAGCACAGTATCCCCCACTTTAAGTTCCATGGGTTCGTCCTTCTTTCCGCTGCCTACAGCTATTACCTTGCCCTGCTGGGGTTTTTCTTTTGCCGTGTCAGGGATATAGATTCCGCTTGCGGTCTTTGTTTCCGCTTCTTTAGGCTCTACGAGCACTCTGTCTGCTAAAGGTCTAATGTTCATATCTTTCAATTTTAGTTGTTTCAAATTGCACAGACTCATTAAACAAATTGAGTGCCACTTCTCTCTTTCTGCCAAATTGTCACTTTTCACGCCTGCCGCCCGCCACGCCCCGCGCCATACCGATTCGCCATATAGACCCGCACTACCGCAACGGCAGCGTTTCCCTGCCGTTGCGGTAGTGCAATTCTGCTGATTCACACGAACGCTACTGCAGCATATCAATGAATTTTGGAAGTGATTTTCGACAATTTATCATATATATCTTTAAGAGTATTGACTATAGAATCCATGTTCCCGTCGTCATTGCTATATACCCACACAAAAACCCTGTTCCAGTTTGCTCCGGTACAGTTATCTTCCACCTTACAGTCCGGAAAGTCATTAAGTACCGCTTCACGGTATGGAATCCAGTCATCCTTTTTCCAGACTGTGATACAAACATGAAAACGGGCAAGCGGATTCCCGCCGACTTCTTCAAAATGGGATTCGATGCCTATCTTATGGCTGTTTTCATTGAAAGTCACGCATAAATCCCAGCCCTGCCATGCCCTCCAGTTTCCTCCTGTCAGGGCATTCATCCTTACTCTAAACGACGATATCTTGTCAATCTGCGCAGACAGGATGCCCGCTTTGTACTGTTCATATCTTTTAATAAGTTCCTCGATGTCTGTTCTGTTCTCAGCGAAAAACTCTTTTTCTATTTGCGAGTTATTATTATTCATATTGTCAATGGTTTTCATGAAATCCACCATATATGTGAGATACTTCTGGTTTGCATCAGCGATATAATTCCCTATACGCCTGCCGACCTTCTCGAATAAATCCCGGTAACTTATTCTTTGGAAATCATTGTCAGCCAGAAGTCGTTTGTCAAGAATCGGTTTAAGAGACAGGACAATCAACGCCCGTTTCTTATCGGGGTATTTCTTACTTATGTAGTCTTTATAAATGTCAAGGGGATTATACAGGTCTGCCGTTATCTTGTTTTCAATGACTATCACATAATCATCAGAGATGACGGTTATGTCAATCCGTTTACCGTCAGCGTATTCTTCCGTATTGACCTTTATATCATGACGATAGTCGTACCATTCGTCGGATTTGCCTATGGCATCCAATAGTGAGGATATCCACAGCCATGTCATGCCGTGTTCTGCTTTTGGGTTAAGATAAAAGGCCAGAATCCTGCTGCAGATTTCTTCAAACCGGCTGTATGGATACCTGCATATTTCCAACCATGTCGGTTCGGTATTGTTTTTTGGTAATTTTGAAAGATTCCAGACAATCGCCTGGAATCTTTCCATTAATTCTTTCATGTTATTCCAAATACTGGTTTATTTCTTTCAGCGAGTCTGCGGTAGCCAATATCTGATATTCGTATCTTGAATCATCGTCATATTCAGTAATACTTACAAGAGCATATTTGACTATTTCATTACCAAAAATGTTAGCCCCAGTCAAGGCATAAACGACATAGTACCCAGTATATTTGTCCCCGAGATTGTTTTCATCGAAACCTTGGTCAAGTATCTCCGTATGGCTTATAACATATTCATTGTAATATTTTTCCCATGGGTACCAATAATTATAAATATTTATTGCAGTAGCTTCCAATTCCGCCAGGAATAAATTATTGTAATACTCTGCAGCATCATCGGTAAAACCTCCTTCCGCCGATAAATCACCAACGAACTTCAAGTCAATATTGCCACTGAGTTTTTTTGTCAAAGTTTCAACTACTGATCCTACTGATTCTATTTCCCAGGGTGAGGGACTGAATAAAGAAAGCTTTGAATAACCATGAGCTAAAACACAGAAAGCAGGATATTCATGCGTGTCCTCCACACATGTGTATTCGTCAGCGAATTCTTTGTCCCGTTGTGTTGTAAAGGAGATATAAACAGGTTTGATACCTAAAGTATTTTCATATACCCATGGAATAATATCCTCAGAGTACGATGAATGATTGGCTCCGCAACTGCCAAGGCCAAGCGAGCATGCCGCTAAGATGACAAATCCTAAAATCTTTTTCATATTGAATCTTTTTGTCCGGCCGACTCCGTTGCCGGAAATCTAAAAAAAGAAAGTGTGGAGCCGATTTCGTTTATCTTCAAGAAGGTTGTGGCAAACCTAAACACGAATAAACGTTCCAATACCCCACACTCGAATAGATATGAGGTATCAGCGTGTACAGAACACCGCTCCCGCATAGTCTAAACGAATGAATGAGTGCTGTCCGGTTGTCCTCGTGTTTTGAAAATTGCTGGAAAAGCAAAGGCTTGGGATTATAAACAATGCCAACGGAAGGATAGCAAGTTTGTGTTTTGGGCAGACCAAAACTATTTTATAAGTTCCAATGAGATTGTATCATTTTTAATTAAAATTGGCTCACAAGTATTTGATAGTCATAGAATAATTGTAAATTTGCACAATAAAGATATAAACATGGAAAGAACAGATTTCATTGAAAATAGAACCGATGTTATAAAAAACATATATACTCTTTACTCTTATCTCAGAAGTAATTCGGAAGAAGAAAGGGATTGGGCATTGAACAGATTTAAACAAGGCAAATGGTATATAGTTGAACCACTTGGAAATATGCTGTTTTTTGCTCCAAGCCATTTTGTCG
>DVLA01000002.1 GCA_018715745.1 Candidatus Coprenecus stercoripullorum | reverse complement strand
AGCGTCTCGAGGGGAAAGTAACCGCCGATGGTAAGCGGCTCGGCTTTAGGGTCGCCCTGATAAAAATTGAGGTACAGGCCTTCGGAAGAAGGAGTCATAATCACGTCATGTCCCTGCGAGGCTGCCGCTATGCCTCCGAAAAGCCCTCTCCAGGACATAACGGTAGCTGAAGCGGGAAGCCCGCCCTCGAGTATTTCGTCCCAGCCTATTATCCTGCGGCCGTATCCGGCCACTATCGACTCGACCCTTTTGATGAAATAACTCTGGAGCCTCTGTTCCGGAGTATGCCCGTCATTCCCGTAGCGGAGACCTTCCCTGTCTATTCTCGCCTGGCACAGGGGGCATTTTTCCCACTCGGCCTTGGGGCATTCATCCCCGCCTATGTGGATATACTCCGAAGGAAATACATCCGCCACTTCCTTGACGACATTTTCCACAAACTCGAAAACCTCCTCTTTACCTGCACACATTACAATATCCTCCACACCCCATATTATTCTCGGGGTGATATCGGTATTGAAGCAGGAAAGTTCCGGATAAGCGGAGATGGCCGCAAGGGCGTGGCCGGGCACCTCTATTTCCGGAATTATCACAATGCCCCTTTCCGAAGCATATTCCACGAGAGAGCGCAGTTCTTCCTGAGTATAATAGCCCTTGTGTACGGAACCGTCTCCTTCAATCCTCACGGAACCTTCCGCTGTCAGTTCCGGATACCGTTTGATTTCCATTCTCCAGCCCTGGTCGTCGGTAAGGTGGAAATGCATGACGTTGAGTTTGAACATCGCCATAAGGTCTATATGTTTCCTGACATCCTCAATGGACATGAAGTGGCGGGAAGGGTCCAGGTGCAGTCCCCTGTAGCCGAAACGCGGATAATCCGCAATGCGTACGCACGGGGCCGTCCATTTCACGCCCCTGACAAGCTCACGGCTTTCAATCTCGGCAGGGAAAAGCTGCATAAGGCTCGCCATGGCGTAAAAAAAGCCGTTCCGGTCCGCCGATTCCGCCGTCACCCCGTCCGGAGTCACCTCCAGAACATAACCCTCGGAAGGAAGTTTCCCAGGCTCCGCGCATATCAGGCGTATTGCCCCCTTTCCGGACGACGGGCCCGCAGTAACACGTATATCATAACCGGTAGAGGCTTTCATCTTTGCCGCATAAAAACCGGCCACTTCGGCCGCATCCCCGGAAGCGACAATTTCAGTCCCGTTGCCAAGCCTGTAAAATCCCTCGGATATTTCGAGGGACGCCGGCGCCGGAATGACATTCACCCCTTCGTTATAGGGCTTTACCGAAGTAGTGCATGAGACAAAAAAGACCGCGGCCGGCATCAGGGCCGACAGCGGTAAAATATTCCTAAATATCTTTAACATAGTTATTTATATTTCTAATCCTTGCCTCCTCCCAGGGCTCTGTACAGATTGACCACCGAAGAAAGTTTCAGATAGCGGTCGGATACAACGTTCAGCCTGGCATTGAGGAGGGACTGTTGGGCCGTAAGCAGTTCGAGATACGTGGCATTATTGGTTTCATAAAGATATCTCGATGTCACGACCGTCCTTTCCAGATCCGCGCACTGCGCAAGATGCTTCTCCATCATCTCGTCATAAGACTGTATGGCGAAAAGCGCATTGTTGACTTCCTCACCCGCGTTAAGAAGGGTCTGCTTGTAGGCCAGCTTCGCGATTTCCTCCTCGGCCTTCGCAACCCTGAGGTTGGATGTAAGCTGTCCCTTGTTGAATATGGGCTGGGCAAGGGAAGCGAGAGCCGAAACTATAAGGCCGCCAGGGTTCAGTATCGCCTGGCCCAGGCTGTTGGTCCAACCGGCGCTGCCGGATAGGGTGAGTTTGGGATAAAAGGCCGAACGGGCATAGTTCGTAGAGTAATATGCACTTGCCAGGGCCATTTCCGCCTGGTATACGTCGGGCCTGTTGGAAAGCAGTTCCAGAGGCAGGCCGACCTCCACGGAGTCCGGAAGGCTCTGCTCCGAGAGGGTGCCCCTCTCTACCGACGATGAAACCGAGCCGAGCAGGGTACAGATGGCATTTTCCGCCTCCCTGCGCTGCCTGAGAAGATCCGAAAGAGTGGCCTCAAGGCCATACAGCTGGGCACGGGACTGGGTAACTGCATTTTCCGTTGTCAGTCCCACCCTGAGCAAGGCCTCCATGGTCCTTATCTGCTCTTTCCACAAGGCAACATTCTCCTGACTAATCGAAACCTGTTCGTCCAACATCAGAAGGGTATAATAGGCATTGGCCACAGTTGCCACGAGTTGCGACCTTACAGCCTGACGGTAGGCCTGTTGCTGCAGCAGGTCGGCCTGCGCACCTCTTTTGGCGTTGAGCAGCGAGCCGAAAAGGTCTATGTCCCAACTTGCAGAGACCCCTATGTTATATGTCCATGAAGAACTTGCCGACGTATTGCCCCCGTTGTCGGCAAGGGAATAATTGTATCCTCCCTGCGGGGCGAGGTTCAGGGAAGGGGAATAGGCCCATTTGGAAGCCTTGAGCCTGGCCTGCGCCTGTTCCACCCTGAGGGCGGCCGTAAGCAGGTCCGTATTGTTTTCCAACCCTTCATTTATCAGGTTCCTCAACAGTGTATCCGTAAACAGGTCCTCCCACGGCATGTAGGCCAGCGATGAACTGTCCGGGGTCCCGGCACCGGCAGAAGCGGGCATGTCCCTGTACAGGCTGTCCACAGGAAGCAGGTTCTCAGGCCTCTGGTACTTGCGGTAAATGGAGCAGCTCCCTGCCAGGACCACCAACGAAAATATCAGAATTATCTTTTTCATTACGCTCTTTCCTCCTTTCTCTTACCCATGACTTTTTCCTCCACATACTGGAAGATTACGAAAAGCATGGGAGTTATAAACATGAGGGCTATCGTCCCTATGAACATCCCGCCTACAGCTCCCACACCGAGAGAACGGTATCCGTTTGCACCGACTCCAGAAGCCACAAGCAGCGGGAAGAGGCCCACGATCATTGTAAGAACCGTCATAAGAATAGGCCTGAGACGCACGCCTGCGGCAGATATGGCCGACGCGCTCAAGGACATGCCCATCTTCCTGCGCTGGGAAGCGTACTCGGTAATAAGGATGGCCGTCTTTGACAGCAATCCTATAAGCATGATCATGCCGACCTGGGTATATATATTGCTGTCAAGTCCCCATATCTTCGTAAACAGATAACTTCCCATCAGCCCGAAAGGCACTGAGCAGATAACGGCGAGGGGAAGGAAGAGGCTCTCATACATACCGCAGAGAATCAAGTATATGAATATCACGCATATTACATATACGATAGTCGTCGTATTCGAGTCGGCCAGCTCGGCCTCCTCACGGGTCATGCTGGAGAATTCATAGCCGAACCCTGTAGGCAGGGCCTCACGGCTCACTTCCTCTATTGCCGCTATGATGTCACCGGAGCTGTAACCCGGATTTGGCATACCCTGTACTGTAATGGAAGTAAACATGTTGAACCTGTTCAGCACCTCCGCCCCGTATATCTTGGTCAATGTGACGAACTGGCTTACAGGTGCCATGCCGGAAGACGTCCTTACATATACGTCATCGAGGGACTGCATGTTGTCCCTGAACTCCGGACGCGCCTGGAGTATGACTCTGTAAAGTTTTGTAAAACGGTTGAAATTGGATACGTACATACTTCCGTAGTAGCCGGACAGCACTGAAAGTACGGCATCCGTAGTCGTTCCGGCCCTGAGGCACTTGGCCGCATCCACATCCACCTGATACTGGGGGTACTCCGAACTGAAAGCGGTATAGGCCATCTGCACTTCCGGCCTTTTGTTCAGGGCGTCGATAAACTGGTGTGTAACATCCTCCAGTACGTCTATTCCCCTGCCGGAACGGTCCTGCAGGTCAACGAAGAAACTGTTGCCTGTCCCGTAGCCTGAAATCATTGGCGGGGCGAATATGAAAATCTGCGCATCCTTGATATGCGCCGTTTTGGCATAGATCTTATCGATTACGGCAGTATAGCTCTGGTCCTTGCCCGGACGCTCGTCCCACGGTTTGAGCCTGATCATCAACATACCGTGCGATGCCCCGCTGCCCGAGAATGAGAATCCGGCCACCTGGTTATAAGTCAATATTTCAGGTATGTCGTTGATGCTGTTCTGCATCTCGGTAAGCACGTCGTTGGTCTCGCTCAATGTCGTACCGGGAGCCGCATCCACGCTGACGAACAGGGAACCCATGTCTTCATTGGGCACCAGCGATGTCTTTGCCGTAGCCATGAAATACACGAGCAGCCCGAGGGCGGCGGCGATACATGCAAAACCCACCCACTTGTGCTTGATAAAGAACTTTACTCCTCCCTTATATTTGACTATAAGGCGGTTGAATGACGACTCGAAAGCTATCCTGAACCTTGTGGAGAAATTCTTGGGCCTTTCGCCCGGGGCCACAATCTCGTTCGGCTTCAGAATGAGGGCGCAAAGGGCCGGGGAAAGGGTCAGCGCATTGATAGCCGAAAAACCTACGGCCGCAGCCATCGTCAGGCCGAACTGCCTGTAGAACACTCCGGAGGTACCGCCTATAAACGAAACCGGGATAAACACGGCCATAAATACAAGGGTAGCCGAAATAACGGCAGCCGACACCCCTTCCACTCCGTCTACGGCAGCCTTATAGGCAGACCTGTAACCCATATCGAAACGCGCCTGCACCGCCTCGACGACTATTATGGCATCGTCCACCACGGTACCGATTACCAGAATCAGCGCGAAAAGGGTAATGAGGTTGATAGAGAATCCCGCCAGTACGAGAAATGCGAATGTAGCTATAAGCGCCACGAAAATACATATCGTAGGTATGAGTGTCGAACGGGGGTTCTGCAGGAAGACATATACCACGAGCACCACAAGGATTATCGCCTCCAGCAGGGTCTTGATTACCTCGTTTATGGACGCGTCAAGGAAGTCCTTGGTACTCATGATGTCGATAATCTCCACACCTTTGGGCAGATCCTTCTTTACCGTCTCAAGATATGCGTCTATCTCCTTGATAATCTCATTGGCGTTGCTTCCGGCAGTCTGGTTGATCATGCAGCTCACTCCCGGGGCGCCTTTTACACGTCCTTCGAAGGAATACGATACCGCACCGAGCTCTATGTCTGCAATATCTTTCAGCTTCAGGACCCTGCCGTCATCATAGGCCTTGATGACAATCTCCCCGAATTCCTCTTCCGTAGACAGGCGGCCCTTATAACGCAACGTATACTGGAAAACATTGTCCGAATTCTCTCCGATGGCACCGGTAGAGGCTTCGATGTTCTGGCTGGCGAGGGCCGCACTGACATCGCTCGGGACCAGTTCGTACTGTGCCATTATATCCGGCTTCATCCAGATACGCATCGCATAGTCTCCGCCCATTACATTGCACTCTCCCACTCCGGATATACGCTGTATCTGGGGTTTGACATTTATGGAGAGATAGTTGGTCAGGAAAGTCTCGTCATACGTACCGTCAGGAGAAGCTAAGGCGAACACCTTCAGGGTACTGCTCTGGCGCTTCATGGTCTCCACACCGACACGGGTCACTTCCGAAGGCAAAAGGGAGAGGGCTCTCGAGACCCTGTTCTGCACATTCACCGCAGCCATGTCCGGGTCTATGCCCTGCTTGAAATATACGGTAATGGAGGCGCTTCCCGTATTGCTGGCCTCCGAGGTCATATAGGTCATGTCCTCCACACCGTTGATGGCTTCTTCCAGAGGTGCGATGACACTGTTCTGCACGGCCATGGCGTTCGCACCGCTGTATGTCGTGGACACCCTGATTGTAGGAGGGGCTATGTCGGGGTATTGTTCCACCGGCAATACCGCCAGCCCTATCATCCCCACAAGTACGAGGAAAATGGATATGGCGACAGACAGAATCGGCCTGTCAATGAATGTCTTCAGATTCATATCGACTGCTCTCCTCCGTTTTCTGCATTGGAATCCACAGGCTCTCCGGCTACCGGAGTGCCGTCCCTGAGAAGTCCGGCGCCCTGGGATACTATGACATCACCTTCGGAAAGGCCGCTCTCTACGATATATTCCTTACCGTTGTTTATCTTGAAGACGCTGATCTGCGTGGAAACGGCCCTGCCGTCTTCCACCCTGTATGCGAAAATCTTGTCCTGAATCTCATACGTGGCTTCCTGGGGTATGACTATTACGCTGTCCCTGTCATACGAGATGTTTATCCTTCCGGAGCCTCCGCTCATGAGCCTTCCTTCGCTGTTGTCGAAGACGGCCCTTATGCTTACGGTGCCGGTAACCTTGTCAACTATTCCGCTTATGGCATCTATCCTGCCCTTATGCTCATACGTACTTCCGTCGCTCATCGTAAGCGTAACGGGTGCATAGGATTTTATGGTATTATCTATGGAGCCGTATTCCTTAGTAAGGGCCAGGACCTCCTTTTCGGGCAGGGAGAAATATACGTACATCTGCGAATTGTCCGAAACACTTATAAGGGGTTCGGCCATGGCCGAGCTTACGAGCGCTCCCACGCGGACGGATGTCATGCCGGCGGAACCGTCTACCGGACTCTTGACTATCGCATAGGAAAGGTTGTTTGCAGCACTCACTTCTGCCGCCTGGGCCTCGGCGAGGGAGGCTACCGCACTGTTATAGGAATTCCTTGCTGTCTGCAGTTCGAAATCGGAAATGACCTTTTCCCTGTAAAGGTCCTCTTTCCCTTCCAGCGACAGCGCGGCAGTGGCGACCTGGGCCTCAGCCGTGGCTACCGCCGCCTTAGCCTGCCTGTAGGAAGCGGCATACGGTATCGTATCTATTATAAAAAGTGTTTGTCCTTTTCTGACTTTCGCCCCTTCCCGGACAAGAACATCGGTGATGAAACCCGACACCTGCGGGCGAATCTCCACGTCCTGTCTACCCTGGATTACCGCAGTATAACTTACGGACAGAGTCCTGTCCTCGGGGAACAATCTCATGAGCGGATAGGTACTCGCCTCTGCCTGGCCAGTTGTCTTCTGCTTGCAGGAAGACAGGCCCGAAACCACACAAAGTACTATAAACGCTGTTCTCAAATACTTCATAATACGATTAATCTCTAAAAATTCCGGAAACGGGCGAGCAACAATTGTGCCTTTTTGAAAAACACAGCCCGAAACAACGCATTTTTACCATTTTTACACCTAAAAATACCAATCTTGCCGGCTTACCCGACATTATAATGCTATCCCGCAACCGGAAATCACAGGACCTGCATGCCCGCAACGGCCTTTCTGTATTCTTCCATGATCCCCCTTACTATGTCCCCTGCGGGAAGCAGGCTGCGGACAAGGGATACGGCCTGCCCTATCTCCAGTTCCCCTTCGGAAAGGTCTCCCTCGAATATTCCCATACGGGCACGCCCGCGGCCGAGGAGGGACTGAAGTTCCTCCCTTGAAGCCCCGGCTGCCTCGGCCGCCTCGATTTTTCCATAAAAATCGTTCCTGATCAGGCGCGTAGGGCTTAACTTCTTCAGTGCAAGCATAGTGTCCCCTTCTTTAAGACCAATGCACAGCTGCTTGAAACTGTCCGCCGCACTGCTTTCAAGGCTCAGGGCGAAACGTGTCCCGAGCTGCACCCCCTCTGCGCCGAGAGCAAAAGCGGCAGCCATGCCGGAGCCGGAAACGATGCCTCCTGCGGCTATGAGCGGCAGATCCACGGCCGAACGCACTTCCGGTACAAGCACCATTGTCGCCGTTTCCTCTTTCCCGTTATGCCCCCCGGCCTCGAAGCCCTCGGCCACTACCGCATCCACTCCCGCTTCCGCACATTTGGCCGCAAACCTGGAGCTCGACACTACGTGGGCGACCTTTATCCCCGCCTCTTTCAGGCGGGATGTCCAAAGTTTAGGGTTGCCGGCGGATGTGAATACGGCAGGTACTCTTTCTTCTATTACGGTTTCCATAAGTTCCGTCGCATAGGGGGACATCAGCGGCACATTGACCCCGAAAGGCCTGTCGGTGGCCGCACGGCATTTGGATATGTGCTCCTTCAGGAGCCCGGGTTTCATCGAACCCGCCCCTATAAGGCCAAGACCGCCCGCGGCACTCACCGCCGAAGCCAGCCTCCAGCCGCTGCACCAGACCATTCCCCCGGATATTACGGGATAACGGATGCCGAAAACGCCGCATACCCTGTTTTCATTCCTGATTATCTCCGTACCGCTTTCGAAAACGACCGCATCCATCAGCATATCGTGCGGCTCGCGCGGCACCGAATCCACTATCTGGAAATCGAAGCACACGCCGACCTTGTACGGTCCGCCACCGAAACAGCCTGCTGCATCGGCAAACAGCCTGTCATAATATCCCTTGCCGCGGCCCATCCGTCCGCCGTTCCTGTCAAAGGCCACCCCCGGCACCACTACGAGGTCCATATCCAGGATATCCGCCTGCAATGCGCCGTCCACCGGTTCGGGTATCGAATAGGACTCCCCAGGCACAAGCGAATCCATGCCGGAGAAACCGCGTATGAGAAGTCTCTCCCCTTCCACTACGGGAAGAAACACGTTCTTGCCCAGGCTTGCACAGTACTGTACTGTCTCATGAGTAGTGACTTCATCCGGAAGGGACCAATAAAACAACACGTTACGGGCGCGTTTAAATTCCGGCAAAGCCATAAGCCTCTGCATTACCGGCACGGAACGGGACCTGCGTTCCGCCGGTTCCACCTGTTTTTTACGCGCGGCAACAAGCCTGCGCAGTTCTTTTTTCCCGCTGATATATTCCATCTGTTTCTGTCTTTATTTACAACAAATATATAATTTTGTAACGATTTATGGGAAAAGTACTGTTGCATTCCTGCTGCGCCCCCTGCTCGGCCGCCATCCTCGAATGGATGGGACAGAACGGCTGTGAACCTGCCATACTGTTCTACAACCCTAATATTTTCCCCGAAGAAGAATACCTGAAACGGAAAAACGAGATAGTACGGTATGCGAGGGAGATCGGAGTTCCGATAGTAGACCTTGACACGGACACGCCCGAATCCGCCGGCAGCCTGTGGCGGCATCAGCACTCGGAATGGTTGAAATGCACTGTCGGACTGGAAAATGAGCCGGAGCGCGGAGGACGGTGCCTGGCCTGCTTCAAACACCGCCTGTGCGTCGCGGCCTCATACGCCGCAGACCACGGCTTCCCGGTATTTACGACCTCACTCGCGTCCTCCCGCTGGAAGGACATCCGTCAAATCAACGAGGCAGGCCTGTACGCCGAGCAGGCCTGCGGCCGCGGTCTCACCCGCTTCTGGGACCGCAACTGGCGCAAGGGCGGGCTCTACGAACGCCGCAACATCCTTGCCCGCCGCTTCTACAACCAGCAGTACTGCGGCTGCGAGTTCAGCCTCGGCAATGAAAATTGAACAAGTTCATTTTCATTACTCTCGGTTTCTGCGTATATTTGCCTTCGGCATTTATACTGTTACGCCTCGGCCAAGCAAATTTGAGCAAGCTCATTTGCTCCGCTCTCGGCTTCTGCGTATATTTGCCCACAAAGACCGGATAACAAATGGCAAATATGATGAAAAGGCTACCGACAGTCATGCTGGCCGCGGCAACGATGATGATGAGCGGATGTAACATAGACAACAATTCACAGAAAGAAACTATGAGCAATATCACCGCAGGCACTGTCGAAAGGACGGTGCAGGCAATTATGGAAAAATATCCGGAAGCGGACGAAACGGCGGTGCATAAAGGAGTGGCCCAGGCGGCCGCGCTGTGGAGGGCCGAAGACGGCACCGAAGCCGGGTTTGAGCAATTCTCCACTGAACACTACATGGCTACGCCTGAAGACCGCAAGGTACTGTTTGACAAACTGTCCGCCGCTTTCGAGACCCTGTACGGCACATCCAACCAGGTGGCAGTACGGCTTCAGGCCCCGCTACACCTGACAGGGCCGGACCTTACTGAAATAGACTATATATTGGGGGCATTCAATCCTTACTCGCATCTTTCCGACGACCTGTTCGCCAACAAGACGGCTTTCGTAACCATTTTAAACTTCCCGTTCTATACCCTTGAAGAGAAAAACACCCTCGGCAAGGACTGGAGCCGCCTCGAATGGGCATACGCCAGAATGGGAGACGCTTTCACCACGCGCGTGCCTGCTGCGGTAAATGCGGAATATTCGCAGGTGCTGAGCAACTCCGAAAACTATATCGCCTCCTACAACATAATGATGGGCCGCCTGCTTACGGAAGACGGGCGCCGCCTTTTCCCGGAAGATATGGTGCTGCTGTCACACTGGAACCTGCGTGACGAGCTTAAAAGCAACTATGCCGATATACCGGATGCACATGAGAAACAGGAGATGATCTATCAGGTTATGCTGCGCATAGTAGATCAGAGCATACCGAAGGATGTCGTGAACAATCCGGCCTACGACTGGGCCCCATACTCCAACAAGGCCTACAAGGACGGCAGGGAAGTCCGCCTGCATCCTGAGACCGATATAAGGTACTCACACATACTCAACACATTTCACGTGGAAGAGCAGATAGACCCATACAGTCCTGAACTGCCCACCGGCATCGCCCGCAATTTTGAGGACGGCATGGAAGTCTCGGCCGAGGACATTGAAGCCCTGTTCATCCGGCTGATCTCCTCCGATGAGGTAAAAGAAGTGGCGGAAATGATAAAGGAGCGTCTGGGCCGCAACCTGAGGCCATACGATATATGGTATGACGGCTTCAAAAGCCGTTCGGCCATGCCCGAAGATGAGCTGACAAAGATGACCCGCGCCAAATATCCCAATGCACAGGCCTTTGCCAACGACATGCCGAGAATGCTGCGCTATCTCGGATTCACCGCTGAAGACGCAAAATATCTGGCCGAGCGCATCGTGGTAGAACCAGCCCGCGGTTCCGGCCACGCCTGGGGGGCACAGGGACGCTGGGAACCCGCCCGCCTGCGTACCCGTATCGGAGACAACGGGATGGATTACAAGGGCTACAATATAGCCGTACATGAATTCGGCCACAACGTCGAGCAGACCCTTGACCTCTACGACATCGACTACTACATGCTGAACGGTGTTCCCAATACCGCATTCACCGAAGCCCTCGCTTTCATTTTCCAGAAACGCGACCTCCAGCTTTTAGGCTTCGACCACAGAATAGATGACAATACGACATTGGACATTTTCTGGGGCGCCTATGAAATCATGGGTGTCGCATTAGTGGACATGTATACCTGGCAATGGCTCTACGGCAATCCGGACGCAACGGCAACAGAGTTGAGGGATGCCGTGCTCGGGATAGCTAAAGACGTATGGAACAAATATTATGCACCTGTGCTCGGTACGCCCGACTGCCCGCTGTTGGCCGTATACTCGCACATGGTCAACTCGCCCATGTACCTGCCCAACTATCCTTTCGGACATATAATCGAATACCAGATAGAAAGCCATCTGGCAGGATGCCGCAACAAAATGGAATTCGCTTCCGAACTGCGCCGCATATACACTCTCGGCCGGCTTACACCCCAGATATGGATGCAGCAGGCTGTCGGGTCTGAAGTCAGCGTAGAGCCTCTCCTCGAAGCCGTAGGTGCAATCGCCGGCAGATAGCATAACAGAGGGTGACCCAAAAGGATGATTTCCGAGCACCTTTTGAGTCACCCCCCCGATAAAACGGATTAGTCCCTTTTGTCTTTTGCCGTCAGATTCCTCTCTATCAAAAAGGATGATATCAGGCCTATGCCTCCGAAAAGGACCGTAAAGCCCAGATAGAGAATATCCCCGTCAAAAAAGTCCGGGCCGGAGTAATACCCGTGGACAATAAAGAATGCCAGTACCAACCCTATTGCCACGCCTATGGCGAGCAGGCCCCAGCGCAGTGAGGAGAATTTCCCGAAAGAGATGCCCGACTGTGCGAACAGTTTTCCGAGATCCACACCGCTTTTATGTGAATCCAGGGACTCGAGTTTCTGGACAAGAAGCAGTCTTTCCTTACGGTGTATAAAAAGTTCGAATAACCTGTAAAGAAAATAAAAAACCACTACGAAAATTAAAACATCTTCCATAATCATAATATCTGAATTGTTTATCTGCCCTTTTGACGCACCCGGATAAAAAAGGTTACAGTGTAACCTAATCCGGCATGAAGCGTCATATATTTGCAAACGGCAATCGCAAACATGACAATGAGTCCGGCTGAAGAAAAGGAAATAATAGAACGAATCGTCTGTTTTGGGGAGAAAGACCTGTTCCGCAGGCTTGTGGAAGAAAATGCATCCATGATACTCAATATGATAGTACGCATGACAGGCAACAGTGAAGATGCAAGGGACATTGCCCAGGAAGCTTTCGTGAAGGCCTATTTTTCCCTTGGAAAATACAGGGGCGAATCCTCCTTTTCCACATGGCTCTACACAATAGCATACAACCGCGCACTGTCCTCATTAAGAAAGAGGAGAAGGTTTTTCCCAAGAGAGAAGTTCACGGATCGGGAGCTGGCGGAAGGAGAAAGCCTTTTCGAGGACAGCGGGGAAGAGGTAAGCCGCAAGAGGTCCATGGAAAGGAAGTACGACCTCATAGATAGCGCATTTGAAAAACTGTCCCCTTCGGAAAAATTTCTTGTCGGGGCGTTTTACAGGGACGGAAGAAGCATCAAGGAGATAAGCGGGATAACCGGACTTTCCGTATCCAATATCAAGGTACGGCTTCACCGCCTCAGGGCAAGGATAGGGGAACTGATTGAAAAGACAGAATATTGCAACGATGGATATACCGGATAGATTTACAGACGAAATAATGCTCAGGATAGAGCGTAAGGAAAAGCGGAGGAAAATCACGGCCGGCATTATAATGGCCGTCTCGGCCATGTTGGGGACCTGTGCCGCCATATATGCCGCATATAAATTCAATATCTTCGCAAAGACTCCCTCATTTGAAGGCATCGCGGATACCGTTGTGAGGATTGCAGCAAACCTTTCAGGGGTTTTCCACCATATCCCTGTCATCGGGAACAATTCCGTATTTTATTCAATTACAGCCATCTTCATCCTGGGATGCACGAGCCTGATAATAGAAAGGCGCATATACAAAAAGGCCGGCACGGAATAAACCGCACCGGCCCCAATCTCAAAGTATCTCCCAACTATTTGATTTCAATGAAACGCTCTTTCGGTGTAGCAGGTACTTCCTTGTCCTTTGGAAGGACTATATTCAGTACCCCGTGTACCATGGATGCCTCAATCTTGTCCTTCTTTATGTCGTCAGGAAGAAGCAGGGCCTGCTCAAACTGAGAGTATGAAAATTCCCTCCTGAGGTATTTCTCATTCTTTCCGCCCTCTTTACGCTCTTCTTTCTTTTCAAGGGATACAACCAGCTGGTTGTCCTCGTTGATGCGTATCTTGAAATCATCCTTCGACATACCCGGGGCGGCTATTTCTACCTTATATTCATCCTCATTCTCTATCACATTGATTGCGGGAGAATTAGTCGTAGCAAGCCTACCGAACCCGTCATCAAAGAAATCGTTGAAAATCGTCGGCCACCAGTTTTGGGCCGTCCTTCTAACAAGTGCCATAATTCAAATCCTCCATTTATTTTAATTATTGTTTTCTGTTTTCCAGCCCCCTTTCGGAGACTTCGACTGAGGATTCTGCAAATTATATACCCTTGCCGGAAACAGCCCTGTTCTGTCTTGTTTTTCTGACAAAATGTCGGGATTTCAGTATGTAAGTTGCTGAAAATAAGACAATTTGTCATGAGACCCTACTTCATGTAGGTGTACCTGTGGTCCACAGGGGGCACGAGAGTCTCTTTTAC
>DVLA01000015.1 GCA_018715745.1 Candidatus Coprenecus stercoripullorum | reverse complement strand
CCTCGGTCCGAAAGTATATTCCACCCTCAATGCAGGGTTGGCCGCAAACCTGTGCTTCTGTTCCCTGCCAGCGAGAATATAATTGAAATACTGATACCACAGGTCAAGATCTACCGATAGCTCCAGACGCCCTACCGCATACTCGAGAAAGAGGGTTTCCTTAGGCCTGAGATATTGCAGCATGACATCATTCTCCGGGCTGAAGCCGGAGATGCCTGGAGCGGCCAGCGAAGTAACAAACCTCCTGTGCAGGTAGTCGAGATAGGTATGGGAGCTGAGCGTAAGATTTCTGGCAAGACCGAAAGACATATTGTACATAAGCCGGTTATAGAAATACTTCCCCGTTATGTCCTGTTCCGCCTCATAATCCTCGGACGGGGATGTCACCAGCATATTCTCATTCTGTTCCGAATATTGGGTAAACATACTTAATCCGAATGCCTTTTTATCTTCCGTTCTGGCAGTGAAAGTCAGATAGTTCAGGAAATTCATCCCGTCAACGCCGGCATCCTCGCCCCTGCTCTCCGTACCTCCGAGGGTATTAGCCGCCCTGCTGCCGGAAAATTCGAACTGGAAATTGTCCCTGAAAAAAAGCTTTCTGGTATTGATTTCAGCGCTTACATTGCCATATCCAATGTAGGATGACGACTTGACCGAATTTATCTCATGAAAGGAATTCTTTGTGCCGTCGGCCAGGTCATATGTCTGGTATATGGAATTGTCCGAACGAAGGGCCTCATTCTCATACAGGCCGGTAACCCCTATCTTGAGATCCTTCCCCGCATTGAACTTATTGTTCGAAGAAACCGAATATGTGGTATTGAAGCGGCTCCTGTCCGCGTCAATAGGCGCATGTGCATGACTTATGCCTATATTGCGCACCGGGTTATACCTGTCCATGAAATCCAGGTTATACATATCGTATGACAGCCCCGTCTCATTGAGAGACAAAGTAATGTCATTGCCGGCCGCATCGGTTTTCAGCAGGTTTACAGTCTGGAACTTCTTTCCCACATTCATCAGCATCGCGCTTGCCGAATACGGTACATAAGGCGCCTCCGTAGCGCCCCCCGCCTCTGCCTGCAGGGCTGCTATCCATTTCGATTTCATACCCTCCTTCAGGACAATGTTCAAGGCCGCCTGGTCCGACTCCACGATACCCTCGAGAGCCCGCCTGGGCTGGTGCTTCTCGTATACCTCGACTTTGGAAATCATCTCGGGGTCGATATTCTCCGTAGCTATATTATATCTGTGTTCGAGCAGGTCCGAGCCCTCGATATAGAACTTGTTGATGGGTTTGCCGTAGACTTTCACATAACCTTCCCTGTCGACCGTAACCCCCGGCAGTTTCCTGAGTACATCCGCCAGGACCTTGTCCTCTTTGGATATTATCGACGGAATATAATATGTCACGGTATCGCCCTTAAGTTCCACCTGGTTCGCCACGACGACAGCTTCCTTCAATTCGAAAGGCTTTTCGGTCATTTCTATTTCCATATACTCCGGGAAAGGGGCCTCTTTGGTAAAAACCGCATATCCGAGGATATTGGCCTGCAGGGTCAGGTCGTTTCCCGTCCCATCCGGCAAATCCAGAGTGAAAAGCCCGTCATTGTCAGTATATGCAAATGCTACCGGTATCCCTTTGGCATCCTTCACTATGACCATTGCCCCGGATATCGCCTTCCCGTCCGCCGCATCCTTCACTACACCCCTCAATTCCACGGCATGGGAAATACCGAGGCACAGTACTGTAAACACAAATAAGGCAAATAATTTCCTGAACATCAGGGGATATACTTTACGAGACGGCAGCTGCCGCCGGCATCCATGACATACGCATACAGCGTCTTTCCGTCCGGCGACACGGACATATTGTAAACCATATCGTCGGTAACATATGTTTCAAGCAGGTTGCCGTTCCAGTCGAACTTGAAAATATACGAACCTGACATGTCGGGTGTGCCGTCCCCGATATACGAAACAAATGCGGCATCGGCACATGCGCATTGGGTAAGCATGGAATACGCCGGAGCCATAGGCTCGAGGATACCCCCGTCCATGCCGTCAGGCCCAACAATACGTCTAAGCAGGTTAAGATCCCCGTCATAAAGTTCGGCCACACTGTATTCCTCATCGAAGAAAAATATTCTCGTAACATCGGAATTGGCGAGAAGAGATCCGCGAGCAACAAACTGGGTTTCCGTAACATCGGCATCGCCGGCATAATACTGACAATCATCGGTGGACAACATGAATTTATCCGATACGTCGGAACGGTCCGTCCAAAGGGGGGAAAGGCACAGCAGACGGCCTTTATACGGAATAATGGCATTCGCGTCTATATGCGAGTCCATGACCTCCGGCCGATAACGCTTTGAAGCAATCACCTTTGAAAGGTCCATTACAATCAGTTTGCCCTTATCAATATCGGCTTAGTCGACAAAAAGTAGGATAAAATCTCTGCAAGGGATTGATTTTAATATCTTTGCGAAGATTATTACTGATATGGTTAAAAAAATGCTTTTTCTGCGGGTCTCCCAATGTGGTCAGGAACGGCCTGAGAGGCAGGAAACAACAATATAAATGCAAGGATTGCGGCCGCCAATT
>DVLA01000014.1 GCA_018715745.1 Candidatus Coprenecus stercoripullorum | reverse complement strand
AACAACGGAACATTGAATACCCTTCAGCATTTTAGTCTCTTGCTGGGAGCATTTTGCTTTTACCTCCTCTTCTATATTATTGGTTTTAGGTTATTTCATACCTATTCAGGAATCATCCGTTACTCCTCCTTTGTGGATTTGCAGCGGACAGGGTTTGCCATGCTGACCGGACTGGTATTGATCATGGGGATGAAATATGTGCTCCATTCAGACCGCTGGCTCATGGAAATACGCATGAGGGATATCGGACTTGCGGCCCTGCTGGCTACCACGCTGATGTGGGCCATGCGTGTCCTGGTGAAATTCCTGTATGATTCCGCTTTCCATCAGAAACAGGCCAAGCGGGTATTCATCTATGGGGTGAAAGCCGGGGGCGTGGGATTGGCCAAAAGCATCCGTAACCAGGATGCTTCCGCATTTATCCTCACGGGATTCGTATCGGACGAATCGGATATGACCAGCCGGTACCTGATGGGCGTGCGGGTGTATCCGAACGACGAGAATCTGGTGAAAGAGATGAAACGGCTCCATGCCAAAATTTTGCTGGTATCTCCGCTAAAAAACGATGACATCCGGAATAATCCCGATATGGTTAGTCGATTAGTGACGGCAGGCATCAAAATACACATGACGGCCGGCATACAAGAGTGGGACGGCAAAAGCAACCTGAGTCACACACAGTTGAAGGAGGTGGAGATAGAGGATTTGCTACCCCGTGAGAAAATAGAAATCAACCTTGATTCAGTGAAGGAGTTACTGACAGACAAGGTTATTCTGATAACCGGTGCGGCTGGAAGCATCGGCAGTGAAATTGTACGGCAGGTGGCGCAGTTTACTCCTCGTAGGCTCATCCTGATAGACCAAGCCGAAACACCCTTGCACGACATCCGACTGATGATGGCCAAACAATGGCCTGATATAGAAGCGCAGACCATCGTCAGTGACATTTGCATGAAAGAGCGGATGGAGGAAATCTTTGCAGAAAGCCGACCGGATTATGTATTTCATGCAGCGGCTTACAAGCATGTTCCCATGATGGAAAACAATCCGGGAGAGAGCATCCGTAACAATGTGGACGGAACACGAATCATCGCAGACTTGTCCGTCAAGTATGGTGTGAAGAAGTTTGTTATGGTGTCCACCGACAAGGCCGTGAACCCGACCAATGTGATGGGATGCTCCAAGCGTATCTGTGAGATTTATGTGCAGAGTCTGGACAAGGCCATCAAGGACGGCAAGGTAAAAGGAGTCACTCAATTCGTGACTACCCGTTTTGGAAATGTGCTGGGATCGAACGGTTCTGTCATCCCCTTGTTCAAGGAACAAATCAAACATGGAGGACCTGTAACCGTTACGCATAAGGATATCGTCCGGTATTTCATGTTGATACCCGAAGCCTGCAAATTGGTGTTGGAAGCGGGAACCATGGGGAATGGCGGAGAAATCTTTGTGTTCGATATGGGAAATCCCGTAAAAATCATCGACCTTGCACAAAGGATGATTCAACTGAGCGGGGCAAAGAATGTGGAGATACAAATCACCGGTTTGCGTGATGGAGAGAAACTTTATGAAGAGGTGTTGAACGAGAAGGAAAACACGCAGCCCACGTTCCATCCCAAGATAAAAATCGCCACAGTGCGGGAATATGATTACGAGGATGCTTGTCGACAAGTGAACGACCTGGTGAAAGCAAGCGTGACGGAAAATGACATGGAAATCGTCAGACGGATGAAAGACATGGTACCGGAGTTCAAGAGCCAACATTCCGTGTATGAGGTCTTGGACAAAAAATAATCGCCAGACAAGCTGTATGCCAAGCCACAAATGTTTTGAAGGACATGTTTGTTTTAACCAAAGCAAAGGCGGAAGCTAAAACAACGTTTTATCATGGGGGATTATATTCGGGCTAATGAAAGTGCGAATAAATGATTGGGAAAAATAAAGAGGATGTGTCAAAACTAAAATGACTACTCCCCAAAGTTACAGATTGTAACTATAATGTTTAAAAGGGTCGTATCAAACTCTGTATGGAGTAATGATACGGCCCTTTCTTTAGTCTTTTAGGATGCTCAAATGTCAAATTATAAGTTCATCTTTTCAAAAAATGAGTTTTGACACACCCTCATTTTTGTATATGCATGCCAAAACAGGAAATAAGTCGTGAGCATACAAACTACAGGTTCCAATTTCACATGCAAAAATAGCGCCTGTCACTATGAACCAAATAGTTGCAATCGCCATTGTTTTGTTGTACATAGTTGTACCTATGCGTGACAGTTACATCAGTTGCACATTAGTTACCATACCCGTGTCTTACCTTATCTCAACACTAATTTTCGGATGTGCATTTCTTATTGCGCGAATCTTCCTTCCTCCGCAAAGTGGTTCGGTTTGTTTTGAAGCGTTCCAAAATAATAATAATAATTCATAAACTCCGACTTATTCGCATGGATTATAACAGATAATTTCTATTTTTGCTACCTTAATGCGTAGCACATTCATTTAACAGAATGCGCTACGAATAATATGACTAGCAATGAAAGTATCCTTGACACAAAAGATATATGCCGGGAGCTTCCTGTTGCTGACCGTCATCGCAGGAATGGTGGTCATCCTTATCCATGAGCGTGGCCGGATGCGGGAAATAGATTCCGAAGTGCATGACCTGCAATCGGTACGGAACAACATCCATGCCGCACAGCTTCACATCACCGAGCTTTCCCTGCTGGGCGAGAGTTTGATCAGCCAAGAAAATACGGATACGGCATATTATCGCCGGAAACGCCTTTCCACAGACAGCCTGCTGCTGGCCTTGAAACCCCGGTGCAGGCAGCATGTACGTCCGGGGCAGATTGACACGCTCCGGCACCTGCTTGCCGACAAGGAAACGCACCTGTTCCGTGTCGTGGAAGTCATCGGAATGCAAGATGCGGCAGACAGCATTCTTGTAAATCACCTGCCCGAAGTGGCGGAACGTGCCACCCGCATACGTACCGTCAGGAAAAGAAGGGACAATATCCTGGGCGTGCTGGGAGCCAAGAAAACCGTCCGCGTATTGCCTTCTGCCGGGGAACTGCACACGTTCAGTGATAGTCTGATTGCCATGCAGCAGGAAGGCATGGAGGATATGGAAACCAGCGCCGACAGCCTGCACGCCCGCAACCAGGCATTGAACGCCCGGCTGAGCCTTCTCATCAAGCATCTGGACCGGCAGGCGCAAGAAGCCTGTTCCTTACGGGAGCACAAGATTCTGGAAGCGCAAAACCGCTCCACGCTCCTGCTAGCCTCTACTTTGTCCACCGCCATCCTCCTTTTGGTTTTGTTCCATATCGCCATCCACCGGGAAATCCGATGTAATCTCTGCGAAAAGAAAAAACGCGAAGGACTTATCGACGAATTGCAAGCGAGCAACGAGAAGAACCGGCAGTTGCTGCAATTTCGTCGTAACTTGATGCAGACCGTCAATCACGAGCTGCGCACTTCCCTGACGGCAATAAGCGGAAATGCAGAGCTTTTGCTCAGGGATGAAGCCCCGGAAGACCGGACACGTCACATACGCATCGTGAGTGAGTCCGCAGACCGCATGGCTTCCATGACCACAGAACTGCTGGAATTTTTCAGGCTGGAAAGTCGGAAAGAGAAGTTGAACATCCGTCCGTTCCGCTCCGAGTCGATAGCCGCCGTACTGGAAACGGAGTTCGCTCCTTTGGCGGAAGCCAAGGGCATCGAATTCGTGACCGATAACCAAGCGGCTGAGGTGCTGGGCGGCGACAAAGAGCGTATATTACGCATCGGGAGCAACCTGCTCTCCAACGCGGTCAAGTTCACCCGCAGTGGCCGCATCACGCTCCATACGGATTACAAGGACGGACTGTTCACCCTGTCAGTACAGGATACCGGGACGGGTATCCGAAAAGAAAAGCAAGAACAGATTTTCGCCCCCTTCGAGCGTCTGGGTAATGCCGTGACCCAGGACGGTTTCGGGCTGGGGCTTGCCATTGTGACCAATCTCGTACAGCTGATGCAAGGTTCCGCTTCCGTAGAGAGCGAACCGGGCAAGGGAAGCCGCTTTACCGTTGTCCT
>DVLA01000013.1 GCA_018715745.1 Candidatus Coprenecus stercoripullorum | reverse complement strand
CAGATGTGTATAAGAGACAGATGTAATAGTATGTATAAACGAGCGGAATATCAGGTAATTACGGACAGAATGAAAGAATCACGGAGATTCATTCAAGTGGTGATGGGTGCCCGTCAGACAGGCAAGTCTACCGTGGTCAAGCAAGTGCTTCAAGATTTGGATATGCCTTATCAGTTCTTTTCTGCCGACAATGTTCCGGCTGCGAACAGCGCCTGGATTTCCGATTGTTGGGCGGCAGTGCGCAGTTTGAAAGAGGGGCAGGGATGGGATAACGTTATTCTTGTAATTGACGAGATACAGAAGATTGCCGGTTGGAGCGAGGCGGTGAAGAAGGAATGGGACGATGATACGTTCCATGACCGCAATATCAAGGTTCTGCTTTTGGGAAGCAGCCGCGTATTGTTGGAGAAAGGATTGTCCGAATCCTTAGCCGGGCGGTTTGAGGAGATACGCATGAGTCATTGGAGCTATCAGGAAATGAAAGAATGTTTCGGATTCTCTCTCGACCAATACCTGTTCTACGGGGGCTATCCAGGTGCTGCTGCCTTGATTGGCGACGAGGACCGTTTCGGACAATATATCCAGTCGGCTATCATAGAGGCGACCATCAACAAGGACATTCTGATGGATACGCCGATAAGCAAGCCGGCCTTGCTTCGCCAGACCTTTGAGTTGGGGGCGGCCTATTCGGGCGAATTGCTTTCGTTGAACAAAATGTTGGGATCGCTTCAAGATGCCGGAAATACGGTGACTTTGACTGGATATATCAACCTGTTGGATGAAAGCGGATTGCTGTGCGGACTTCAGAAGTTCGGTATGGATATGGCCCGGAGACGTGCCAGCATCCCCAAGTTGCAGGTATATAACAATGCGCTGAAGATGGTGTATAGTCCATTGTCATTTGAACAGGCGATACTTGACCGAAAATCATGGGGGCGGATTTTTGAATCCGGTATCGGCGCCTATATAGTAAGCCAGGCTTTCGTTCATCGCTTTGAAGTATTCTATTGGCGTGAGCGGGACGATGAAGTGGATTTCGTCCTGCGCAAGAAAGGTGCGGTGGTCGCCATCGAGGTGAAAAGCAATGCGGAGAAGCGGACGGAAGGATTGGATAAGTTCCGCAGGCTGTTCAATCCGCAATCGGCCTTTATCGTGGGAGACAGCGGCATCAGTGCAGAGGATTTTCTTTCGATGGATATAGGTGAGATGTTTTGAGTAAATCTCCGCGCTCAGAGGCTTGGACAGATTCGATGCTTATGCGAGGAAATAGAAGGGCTGGTTTCAATCATTCTTATTCGCTGAGCGGAACAATGACAGGCAGTTCCGCATCTGTCTTTATCCCGAGTTTTATTTCACGGCTGGTACATGTCGAAAAAATTTGGAAATGTGGATATATATATATATATATTCGGGCGTTAATTAAATGATTGATGAATTATGAAGAAAGTTATTATTGTTTCCCTGTCCTTATGTATGATGGGGCTATCCTCTTTTATGGTCAAGGCTAATGATTCGATTAGGCCTGACGACTCATTTGTCGCTATGGTGACAGCACAGGATTATTGCCCGGAAGGATATATTTGTGAAGCTACAAATTGTACTGCAAAAGCCTATGGTAGTCCATCGAGTTATAAATCAACAAAAGAGTTAACAGGTATTTCTGTGTATATAAATGATAAAGGGGAGGTTATAGCTTATGTCCCTGGTCACGGACATCTCAAATGTTATTGGGGGACCTCTGGAGAAACAGGGTGGCATTTCGATGCAAATGATGGAATCTATGTGATACAGGAATATAAACGCAAATGAGGAAAGAGAAATCCATTAACGCTTAGCATTTGTGTAAATGGAAAATACGGAACCCTATTTGGGTCCCGTATTTTTATTATATACGTTACCGGCGATGCGTCAACTTGCACATTGATGTTTGAAATATCTAATTTAAATAATTACCTCTTTTGCGGTACAGGGAGCCGGACAGGGAGAGTTTGTCCCCGTTCTCTACGGAACAGCATTATAACCGTAAAATCAAGAGGCTTTCAGAGTGTCCGGACTTGACAGGATTGTAACAGTATTCGATTAGAGAACCAGACAGGAAGTACACAAATCGTTGTACGAACTGGCATCCTTCACATATGGCCCGCAGAACATTTATCGGAAATATCTATAAACGGGTTAAAGACCCGACATGGTTGCGGCTTTGAGCGGACACAAGGAGAGCAGCAAAACCTTTGCCCGCTATAGAATAATTGACGATGAGATGAGATGAAAAAAGGAATGAAGGATATCTTGAGTAATCATGGCCTTTATTATCATGATTAACTGGGAAATATCAATTTTTTATATATAATTGATAATTAGATGGTTTTTGCTTAATTGGGAAAATGCAGCAATATTAAATGAATCCCCGAAATAACCATAGTTACATCATTTTGCTGGCAATACTTGCCAAAGGTGCAGATGTCGGGACTACAAATCTGGTATTTTTGATTGTACTTGGAATCTGTGCGATATTCTATCTGGTAGTGATAGCAATATCTTCTGGTCAGATAGATATTTTTCTTTCGCAAGCAGGCTTTTGGAAGAAGACGAAGACAGAGTGTTGATGTCAGTGTTATGCCAAATGAACCGGGCATTACAGAAATCAACCGGATAAAGCAGGAGACCGACAGGAAGTATTCTGACAGCCAAAAAGAGAAACAGAATCTATTTCTCCATTATACCAGGATACACTCGGACCTTATATTACAGAGGTTGAACTTTCAAAACTTGTCCATTATGTAGAGTGCTATGCCTGGCAGCAACCACTTCCGGATGATTTGCATCCAGTCAAACCAGAAAGACTGAAAAATGCAGATCTTTTTCATTTCGGATGGAATATGGCCAATTATTACGGACAACGGTTTAGAGCCACTTTCGATGCCGGGAGAACTGCAGCGCATAGATGAGAACTATTTTAAGTGTTCCAAATCAGGTTTCGACAGCTTTCGGACAAAGGACATAAAATAAAATCTCCAGATGATTGATTGTTAATCATCTGGAGATTCTTAGTAGTACCCGGAGCCGGGGTCGAACCGGCACATCCTTTCGGACATTGGTGTTTGAGACCAACGCGTCTACCGATTCCGCCATCCGGGCATGATAGACAATGGACTGCAAAGGTAGAAAAAAATGTTACATTTGTAGATAAAATGGGGGATTTATCGTTCCATATGGAGAAAATATATGTAGAAGAGGATTTTAGCAGGTTGTACAGGCTTCTTGCAGAGGAAAGGGCATATTTTGTCGTAATGGATGCGAATGCTTCTCCTCATTTTTCTTTTCCTTCGGACAGGGTGTTGGAAATCAGCGCATCAGAGGATAAGAAGACGCTTGCGGCCGTTGAAGGCATACTACGTTTCCTGCTTGAAAGGGAGGCCGGCCGCGATGCTTTTCTGCTCGGCATCGGGGGTGGTGTCACTACCGACCTTGCCGGCCTGGCAGCGGCCATATACAAGCGTGGCATAAGGTATGCCCTCGTCCCGACTACGCTGCTGGCACAGGCGGATGCGGCCATAGGCGGCAAGACCGGAGCCAACGTTTGCGGATACAAGAATGTCGCGGGCACATTTTCCGAACCTGAATTCGTTTATTCTGTCCCCGGCGTCCTTTCCACACTTCCTGCACGGGAAATGCTTTCCGGCGCAGGGGAGATATTGAAGACTTTTATTATAGGTTCTGCTACCCTTTTCGATGAGGCTGTGGGGCTGTTTTCGCATTGTCGCACGTATGGCCTTATGGATGCCGGGGAGCGGGAAACGCTGAAACGGCTTATATCCGGCGCGATGGAACTGAAAGTATCCATTACGCAGAAGGACAGGCTGGAGGCTTCGGAAAGGCGTAAGCTTAATCTCGGGCACACTTTCGGCCATGCGCTTGAGACTTTCTGCCTGACAGGCGGCAGCCCTTCCTGCGGAAATGGATGCGGCATCGGGCGGCGGGCCGGGGAAGCAGTCTCCGGCGGAATAACCCACGGCGCTGCCGTTGCAGCCGGTATCATGATAGCCGCGAGGGTCTCGGAGAGATTGGGCTGTCTGGCTGCCGCGGAGTCGGAAAGGCTTGTAGGAGGCCTTGTCGCAGCCGGTTTTACACCTCCCGACAAAAATATAGTGCCTCAGCTTGTCAAAGCTGTGCGGAATGATAAGAAAAGAAAGGAAGATTTTATTAATTTTGTACTCATACGCCGTATAGGCTCCGTATTTGTGGAGAAGATACCTGTCGGCGTTCTGGAATCATTGGCAGATGATTTGTATTAGTATCGGCGAATACGGTTTTGAGGCCTGCTCCAAGGCATTGCGCAGATGCGAGAGACACCTTAAAGGTATAGGGGATGTCATGGCGGAGATAAGGTTGGACCTTTGCGGACTCTCTGAAGACGAGACCGGTATCCTGTTTTCTTCCGCCCGCCTGCCCTTGATAGCCACATGTGTAGGCAAAAGCAACGGCCTGTGCGAGGCGGCAGCCCTTGCCGGTGCGTCGTACGTGGACATAAACGTCTTTACCTACAAGTCCATGCCCGATTCCCTGAAGTCCGTTTTCAGACGCAAGAACGTGAAAGTCGTGCTTTCTTTCCACGACTATCTCAGGACGCCTTCACTCAAGGAGCTTGTGTCCGTCTATAAGGAAGCGGTCGACGCCGGGGCCGACATAGTGAAGATAGTCACTATGGCAGAGACTACTGCCGATGCGGAAAAAGTATTGTCCCTCTACAGGATGCACTCTATCGGGGAGTTGGGCAAGACAGTCCCCCTGGAAGCCTTTGCCATGGGCGTTGCCGGCCGGTATTCCAGGTTCGAGTCCTATTTTTCAGGTGCGCCGTTCCTCTATTGTGCTCTGAGGTCCAAATACGCACTTGCCCCGGGAATGCCCGCCTTGGATTACGTTATAGATATCCTCTCCCACCGGAAAATAAGGGGCGAAGTGAGCGTTCCGGCTTCGAAGAGCATAGCCCAGAGGGCTATAATCGCGGCGGTAATGGCAAAGGGGAACAGCGAATTCCATCACTTTACCAGATGCAGGGATACGGATTCGGCCGTGGCTATTGCAAAACAGCTTGCCGGGGCCTATATGGATGGGGATACCTTGGTTGTCAAGGGTTCCGGTTTCCCTTTGGAGAAAAAGAAAGGGCAGAACCCGCTTTCGGCATTCGCAGCCATGTCGTTTGCTGATGACATAACCCTGTTCGTAGGTGAGTCCGGTCTCCTTTCAAGGCTCTGCATTCCCATAGCTGCCCAGTCCGGCGGAAGGGTTACCGTTACCGGGGAAGGAAGCCTTCTCGGCAGGCACATGTACGGATGCAAGGAAGCAATGGAGGATTTGGGCGCAAGCTGTCTGTTGACAGCGGAAGAGACCCTTCCCGCAATCGTAAGCGGTCCTATACGCGGGGGCGAGATAACACTTTCGGGGAAAAAGGGCTCCCAATTCATATCGGGGCTGCTTATGGCCTTGCCGTTGTGCAGGAAAGACAGTGTCCTTACGGTGCAGCACCCTACCAGCATACCGTATATCATGCTTACCATGCAGGTGATGCGGGATTTCGGAATTGAGGTCTCCTACAGCAGATCCGGTGATGACATGATATTTACCATACCTGGCAGACAACGGTACAATACGGTGGAAATGACATTGGAGAGGGACTGGAGCTCGGCCGCCAACTTCGTTGTGTTGAGCGCCATATACGGTGATGTGCTTATTGACGGTCTTGAACCCGTCTCCATGCAGGCCGACAGGGAAATAATAAACGTAGTCAAGTCCTGCGGGGCAATAGTTACGGTTGAGCAGAAAGGGGTGAGGGTGACGAGGGGCCATCTCCGTTCCTTCAGGTTTGATGCAACCGACGCCCCGGACCTTTTTCCCATATTGTCCGTCCTGGCCGCATATTCCGAGGGGACTTCGGAGATTACGGGCATAGCCAGGCTGAAGAACAAGGAGAGCGACCGACCTGCCGTAATGGCGCAGGGACTTCAGAAGATGGGGGTAAAGGTCGTGCTTGAGGATGACAGGATTTTTATAGAGGGTATATCGTTAAGCCGCAGGATTATTGAAGATAAAATGCTGAAAGGGTGTACGATAGGTACCTATGCGGACCACAGGGTGGCAATGGCTTTCAAGGTAGCCTCCATAGGCTGCCCGGGGAAGGTGGTCCTGGACAATCTTGACTGCATAGAGAAGTCTTTCCCTTCCTTCCTTAAAATTCTTGACGGGTTGACCGGCAGATGATGGAAAGTTTCGGCAGGGTTTTCAGGATATCGCTGTTCGGGCAGTCCCATTCCGCCTCCCTCGGAGTGGAGATAGAGGGAGTCCCTGCCGGAGTCAGGGTCTCTATAGAGGATTTTCTTGCCGATATACGGCGCAGAAAACCGGGCAATATGGGGACCACTGCAC
>DVLA01000095.1 GCA_018715745.1 Candidatus Coprenecus stercoripullorum | reverse complement strand
CAGCAGGCCTGGCTGTAGCCGTTGCCTCGGCCAAGGTTTGGGCCCTGTTCCCTGAAGCGGACTCGCCGTTCCCCTGCTTTCCGTGGCATGATCCTAATAATAACATGGATACCATTATGAGTGGAAAAATTTTTGAAAACATGTCTTGTTTCTCTATCTTTGAAATTAAATAGCTGCAAAGATAGTCAGATGCCGGGAGCAATGCAAACATGTCAGCAGTTGCCCGTGCATTGCAATGCGCATGATGAAGTCAAAATAGAATTCTACGGTGAGGATAAAGGCATTCCTGTTGATGGCATTGGGCCTGGCCGCAGCCCTTCCGGCCGGCGGACAGTCTGTCGGTCTGGTTATGAGCGGCGGAGGGGCAAAGGGGCTGTCGCATATCGGGGTGATAAAGGCCTTGGAGGAAAACGGCATACCGATAGACTACGTGGCGGGGACATCGATGGGTTCGATAATCGGCGGGTTTTATGCCATAGGGCTTTCGCCCGACGAGATGGTATATATAGTCAAGTCCGATGAATTCCGCTCATGGTACACGGGAAAAGGCGAGAGGGAGTTCTATTCGTATATATACGAGGGCTATCCCACCTCCGAGATGCTCAGAATCAATATTACGTCAGGCAAACGGGATACATTGACCGGAAAGAGGAAAGTCAAGGTGCTTCTCCCTACCAGCCTTGTCTCTCCTTATCCTATGGATATAGCGGTTGTCCAGCTTTTCGCCTCATCATCGGCAGCTGCCGGATATGACTTCTCCAGGCTTATGGTCCCCTTTTTCTGCGTTTCGGCCGATGTGATGGGAAAGAGGCCGTATGTCTCGGACAAGGGCGATCTGGGTTCGGCGATAAGGGCCTCCATGACTTATCCCGGATATTTCAAGCCCATTATGATAGACTCAGTGTTGCTTTATGACGGCGGGTTCTACAATAATTTCCCGTGGGAAATCATGATTGAGAAGTACAGGCCCGATTTTATTATAGGTGCAAAGTGTGTCAAGGGGGAGGCTGCCAGGCCGGACAGGGACGACCTGATCGGCCAGCTGGAACTTATGGTTACCGAGGATACGAGCTATGACATACCCGAGGATGACGGGGTGGTAATATCGGGCATATATGATTACGGGCTCATGGACTTCGACAAGGTGGACGAGCTTGTGCAGGCTGGCTACGACAATGCCATGAAATATATCGGTAAGATCAAGGAAAGAGTGGGCCTGAGGCGTACTGCCGCGGAGGTTGATTCCATGAGACTTGCCTTCAGGGAAAAATGTTCCGAGCTGAAGTTTGACAGTCTTGACGTCTCAGGGGAGCTTAAGCCCGAGCAGAAGGAATACATCAGGCGGACGATTACGGGCAGGCGCGACACGTTCAGTTTCGTGCAGGCGAAGAAAGGATATTACAGGGTAATATCTACAGATGCGGTGAATACCTTCTACCCTACGGCGAGGATGAACCAGGATTCCCTTTTTACCCTTTCCATAGATGTTACGCCTAAAAACGCACTGGCCCTGTCCATAGGCGGGAATATATCCTCGTCTTCGCTTATGCAGGGCTATTTCGGGATTTCCCATACCAGGCTGTCGCGCTATCCGTGGAATATAGCCCTCAACCTCGATATCGGGCAGTTCTTTACGGGTGCGGCCCTGCACTGGCGCCAGCATATCGGTGTGAAACCATTGTTTATTTATGAAGCTATGCTGAATGTCAACCATTTCGATTATTTCGGCAGTAGCCAGAGCATACTTTTCTCGGGGGCCCTTGCGAGGAATATACAGGAAAGCGAACTGTATGCCACAGTCAATGCCGGAATACCCATATTCAGAAACCAGGAGGTTTTCCTGGAGCTCGGGGTGACAGGAGGGCGCAACAGGTACCGTTATTATCCTACCGACAATTATACCAAGTACGACATTCCGGATATTACTTATCTCAAGTACTTCAGTACGAGGCTGAGATTCAACCAGAGCACATTTGACTACAGGCTGTTTCCGACTGACGGGAAGAAAAGCCTTGCAGAGTTGAGATATACGCTTGCGGAAGAGAGGCACGAGCGCGGCTCTGTCCTGGAAAACCCCTCGGAAGGTGCGTCGCCCGTAAAGAACGTGTTGTCCTTCCGCATGACCCTCGAACATTACTATAATGTAGCCAGCTGGTTTTCCATCGGGTATAACGTGGATTTTTCATTTTCCACGGGAATGGGCATGAGCGACTACATATCGACTGTAATAGCAATGCCCGCATTCTGCCCGACAGCTCACAGCCGCACCCTGATGATGCCTGCATACAGGGCCCCGATATTTGTCGGTGCGGCCGTTTCACCGGTATTCAAGTTCGCTCCTACCTTTTATCTTCATCTGACCGGTGCGTATTTCCAGCCTTACCGGGAAATCGTAGAGACGGCGGGAGGGGGATATACGTATTCTGCACCTTTCCCCATGGGCGGGTTTATGGCAAATGCCGCCCTTGTCTGGCAGTCTCCAGTCGGTCCGGTATCGCTTTCATGCGCCTATTACGACAGGGCCGAGAAGGCGAAATGGTATCCGTCGTTCAATATAGGTTTCCTGATTTTCAGGGATCACGCTTTAAACAATTGACAGGGACATGTCGGCGATAGGGGGTGCAGTCAAAAAGATAGCAGGCGAAACAGCCGTTTACGGAATGAGCACTATCGTGGCCCGTTTCGTGAACTTCCTGTTCGTTTCCCTGTATACATACAAGCTTACGACCTCGGATTACGGCGTCCTTACGGAATTTATGGCCTACATAGCCATATTGCAGGTAATCCTTACCATGGGACTCGAGACCGGATGTTTCAGGTATGCCAACAAGGAGGGATATGATCCCTCTATGGTATTTTCTTCGGCATTTTCTGCCGTTACTGCCATATCGGCCGTATTTATGCTGCTTATGGCCGTTTTCGGGAGGGACATGGCGGAATGGATGGGATACGGCGGCCATTACAATTGTTACCTGTATATAGGGGCCATACTTTTCTCGGATTCGGTTACGGCAGTGTTCTTTGCCCGTTTGCGCTATCAGTCTAAGGCGTGGAAATTTGCCATATTCAAGACTGTCAAGATATTTACCGAGGCCGGAGCGAACCTGCTGCTGTTCCTGCTCTTTCCGGTATACGCTGCGGCTGTGCCGGATACGGTTCTTCTGAACTTCGTTTCCCCCGTGCCGGACTTCACTTATCCGGTATTCGCCATATTTCTGAGTTGTATCGTGTCTTTCCTGCTTTTTGTCCCGGACATGCTGCGCCTGCGCCTGAGGGCGGACGGCAAAACCCTGAAAAGCCTTTTGGCATACTCCCTCCCGCTTATGGTCGCGGGATTGCCGGGAGTGATGAACGATTTTATAGACAGGCTGCTTTTCCGTTGGCTCAATGTGGACGACACTCTCTGGCGCTCAGAACTCGGGATATACCAGGCTGCGGTAAAACTGTCCGTAATCATGTCTCTCTTCGTCCAGATGTTCCGGTATGCCTATGAACCGTTTATCTTTGCAAGGGCCAAAGACAGGGATTCGAAGGAGGTGTATGCCAAGATTATGGAATACTTTACCGCCTTCTGCATGCTGATTTTCCTCGGCGTGGTATTCTATCTTGACGTGATACAGCTTATATTGGGAGGGGACTTCAGGCAAGGAGTGGACATTGTTCCCGTAATGCTGCTCTCATACATGCTTCTTGGCATGCTGTTCAACGCATCCATTTGGTACAAACTTGCCGACAGGCCCTCCTTTGCCATTTACATTACATTGGCCGGGCTTGCGGTGACTACGCTTGTCAATGTCATATTCCTTCCGCTCTATTCCTACCATGCCGCTGCCTGGGGACATTTCGCGAGTTATTCTGCCATGCTGCTCATATGCGTGCTTGTCGGAAGGAAATATTATCCCGTACCCTATAACTGGAAAAGAATCTTCCTGATTATGGTCTCGGGTGTCCTGTTGTGTGCGGCAGTAAGCCTTGTTACCGGAGAAATGCCTGTTTTCTGGCGCTATGCGGTGCGTACCGCCGCCATCCTGCTTTATGCAGCCGTTTATGTTTTATTGGAGAAACACTGTAAATCATCCAGAATATGAAAGTAAAGATAGTGAATACATCATCCCTGCCGCTTCCGGCATATTCCACGGAGATGTCCGCCGGCATGGATCTCAGGGCCGACATAGATGCGCCCCTTACCCTTTATCCCATGCAGAGGATTATGGTACCGACCGGGTTGCGCATAGAGTTGCCGGCTGGATACGAGGCGCAGGTAAGGCCGCGCAGCGGACTGGCGGCAAAGTCCGGAATCACCGTGCTCAATTCCCCCGGTACCGTAGATGCCGACTACAGGGGGGAGATAATGGTAATACTGATCAACCTTTCGGAAACCCCTTTCGTGATCAACCGCGGGGACAGGATAGCGCAGATGGTGGTGGCCAGGCATGAGAGGGTGGAATGGGAAGGGGCGGAATCCCTTGAAGACAGCCTCAGGGGAGAAGGCGGGTTCGGGTCTACCGGGAAGAAATAAGATTAAAATGATGGATAACAGTTTCAATCCTGTACGTCTTCTGGGAATCCTGGATTCTTCCGAGGGCGTTTCGACCGACAGCAGGACGATACGGCCGGGCGAAATATTCTTTGCCCTTAAAGGGGATAACTTCGACGGGAATGCCTATGCAATCGACGCTTTGCGCAAGGGAGCCCGTTTCGCTGTCGTGGATCGCCGCAGCCGGGCGGCTGATATTTTGGCCGGAGGGACGGAACCGGACTTCTCGGAGAGGTACATGCTTTCCGACGACACCCTTCAGTCTTTGCAGGAACTTGCACGGCTGCACCGCTCGCGTTTCGATATTCCGCTGATACTCCTTACAGGGACAAACGGCAAGACAACGACCAAGGAGCTTCTGCGTTCAGTCCTGTCCATGCGTTACGATACGCTTTCTACCGAAGGGAATCTGAATAACCATATAGGCCTCCCGCTTACCCTGCTCAGGCTCGGCAGGGATACCCGGATTGCCGTAATAGAGGCGGGGGCGAACCATCCCGGGGAGATTGCCGCCCTGGCATCCATGGCGATGCCGGGTTACGGGCTTGTTACCAATGTCGGGATTGCGCATCTGGAAGGCTTCGGCTCGTTTGAAGGGGTGAAGAAAGCGAAAGGGGAGCTTTACGACTATTTGCTGGAAACCGGCGGAAAGGCTTTCCTTAATGCGGATGATCCCCTCCTGACCGGAATGGCCTCCGAAAGGCCCGGCCTGTCCGTGATAAGGTACGGCCTCGCATTCCAGGGAGCGTATGCCGTGCATGCCTCCGGAGGGGAGATCTGTATGGGACTGTCGTTGCCCGAAGACATAACTCCCGACTGCGCATGCGGGGCAGCGGGGGGAAGGATGCTGTCCGTACAGACAGCCTTGGCAGGGGATTATAATGCCGCGAATGTCATGGCGGCCATTAATGTGGGACTGTATTTCGGAGTACCGTTAAAGGATTGCCTGAAAGCGGTCGGGGCCTACAGGCCGTCGAACAGGAGGTCGCAACTGGTACACACCGGCAGGAATACCGTCATACTCGATGCCTATAATGCCAATCCTTCGAGCATGAGGGCTTCCATAGCCAATTTCGCGTCTCTGGACGTTCCGGATAAGATTATGGTGCTCGGGGACATGCTGGAGCTCGGGGCGTATTCGGAGGAAGGCCATTCCATGATAGTGGACATGGTTTCGCGGATGGATTTCCGGGTATGCTGTTTTGTGGGCAGGGAATTTGCCCGTTTCAGGGACAAGGGAGACCCGCGTTTCGTCTTCTTCGGCAATGCAGACGCGGCTGCCGGGTATTTTGCGGCCGACCCGCCGTCCGGGGCTACAGTCCTGGTAAAGGGTTCGAACGGCGTGGGGCTGTCCCGTATTGTGGATGTTCTTTAAATATGTTTTGAATTTGGCTGGGATATGTCTGTTGCTGTAGTTATATTGAACTGGAACGGAAAGCATTTTCTTAAGAAGTTCATTCCTCTTCTTCTCGAGCGTACCGTCCTGGCTTCGGACGGGGAGCGTTCTCGGAATGATGGGACGAATGCGGCTGCGGCGGTAATTTTCGTGGCGGACAACGGCTCTACGGACGGTTCCGTAGAGTGGGTCGGTGAAAATTGTCCTGCCGGAACTGTCAGACTTATAACGTTTGACAGGAATTACGGTTTTACCGGCGGCTATAACCGGGCCTTTGCCATTATCCGGGATTCCGGGGAAAGGTTCTCATACTACCTGCTGTTGAATTCCGATGTGGAGGTTACGCCGGGATGGCTGGACTCGCTCGTACGCTTTATGGAAACCCATCCGCGTGCCGGGATATGCGCTCCCAAAGTGCTGTCCTATAATGCAAGGGACTGCTTCGAACATGCGGGTGCGTGCGGAGGCTTCATGGACAGATACTATTTCCCCTACTGCAGGGGAAGGGTCCTTTCTACCGTGGAGAAGGACAACGGGCAGTATGATACGCCCTGCGAGACATTCTGGGCTTCCGGGACTTCTTTTATGATACGCTCTTCCCTATGGGACAGTACCGGAGGGCTCGATGACAGTTTTTTTGCGCATATGGAGGAGATAGACCTGTGCTGGAGGGCAAAGCTTGCAGGATGGCAGGTGTGGTCGGTACCGGACTCCGTAATATATCATGTGGGCGGCGGGACCTTGCCGAACAATTCGCCGCGCAAGCTGTACCTTAATTTCCGCAACAATCTGCTGATGATGTACAAGAACCTGCCTGCCGGCGCAAGGGGGAGGATAGTATTCTTCCGCATGTGCGTAGACGGCTGCATAGCCTGCCTGTACCTGCTTTCAGGCAAATGGAGCTTTTTCAAGTCCGTAGTCAGGGCCCATTCGGATTACAGGAGGATGAGGAAAACGGCGAGGCCCACACCGCAGGCCTTTCCGGTGCCGAGACCGGAAGTGACACTGTTCGGGCTTGTCTTGAGAAGATTTGTATAAAATTCATTATGTTTGCACCCGGATTTAAGAACGTTATAACTTTGGTTTATGGCTTTTACGAATAATGTTATGATAGTGCGCCACAAGCTGTTGGCCATGATGGTAAAAAAGTGGAAAGAAGACAGGCTGTGCTCCGACATAGACAGGCTGCCCATAGAGCTCAGCCCGCGTAAGCAGGAAGTTCTGGGCCGCTGCTGCGTCCATAAGGAGAGGGCGGTATGGAAATACAAGATGTTCCCGCTCTTAGGCTATGACATGAGCGACGAGACCGACGAGCTTACGCCCCTGTCCGAATATGCCCGGAAAGTCATAAACGGGCAGAGGGAGCAGAAAGAGAATATCATGTGCGTGATAGACGAGGCATGCTCTTCATGTATAAAGACAAATTATGAGATAACGGAACTTTGCAGGGGCTGTGTGGCCAGAAGCTGCTCGATGAATTGTCCGAAGGGGGCCATAAGCCATTCCAAGAACCACGGACAGGCTGTTATAGACCATTCTCTCTGTATAAATTGCGGCAAATGCTATGCGAGCTGCCCTTACCACGCCATAGTCTATATTCCCGTCCCTTGCGAAGAGGCCTGCCCTGTCAAGGCGATAACGAAAGACAAGTACGGCGTGGAGCACATAGACGAGAGCAAATGCATATATTGCGGAAAGTGCCTGAACGCATGTCCCTTCGGCGCGATATTCGAAGTCTCTCAGGTATTCGATGTGCTTAACAGTATATGGGACGGCCAGAAAGTGGTAGCAATGGTTGCCCCCTCAATTCTCGGTCAGTTCAAGACTACCAGGGAGAAACTTTACGGCGCAATCAGGGAGATAGGCTTCGAAGATGTAGTGGAGGTTGCCGAAGGTGCCATGATGACCGTATCCAACGAAGCCGCGGAACTCAAGGAGAAACTTTCCGAGGGCCAGCCGTTTATGACGACAAGCTGTTGCCCGTCCTATATACAGCTTGCCCGCAAGCATATTCCCGAGATGTTGCCTTATGTATCCTCCACCGGTTCCCCGATGTATTATTCAGCCCGTATTATAAAGGAAAAATATCCCGACGCGAAACAGGTGTTTATCGGGCCGTGCATCGCAAAGCGGAAAGAGGCGAAGGAAAATCCCGATGTGGATTTTGTTATGACTTTCGAAGAACTCGGCAGCGTACTTTCCGGATACGGGATCGAGTTCGAAAAAGTGGAGCCTTACAGCGTGGCGCAGGCTTCTGTCAGGGAAGCGCACGGCTTTGCGCAGACAGGCGGTGTGGCAGGTGCCGTAAAGGCATATCTGGGTGAAGATGTCAATTCGTTGAAGGTGGCCGGTTTTGACAAGAAAAGCATAGCCTTGCTGAAGAGCTATGCGAAGATGAAGAAAGCGCCAGCTACGTTCGTAGAGGTCATGGCATGTCCGGAAGGGTGTATATCCGGGCCGTGTACATACAATGACAGTGTCTCCGGGAAGAAACAGCTCAATGACGAACTGGGCGTGATCGACGATACCTACGAGACAAGAAGGAAGTAGTTTGCAAACTGATTGCAATATCCGGCAGGTAATTTTGCGCCGTTTACAAACCTTGAAAAGTTTCTTGAAGTATGAGAACAGTTTTTATCGGTTTGCTCGGCTTGATTACCTGTTTCTTTTTTGCATCCTGCAACAGCGGGCCCGGGCATTCGCATGGACACGTACATGATCACGCGCATGCAGGGCATGAGGCTCATGCGCACGGGCATGGAGACGGTCATGGGGGGAATTCTTCTGAAATAGTAATAAGCGAGGAGCAGGCCGCTGCGGCAGGCATTTCTTCAGAAACCGCCGCCAGGGGACCTTTCCGTAATGTCCTGCCGGTTAGCGGAAAGCTTTACCCGGCGCCAGGAAATGAAGTTACGGTAGTCGCAAATGTCGCGGGTACCGTTTCCTATGTTTCCGGGACTGCTGCAGGTACGCGGGTTAAAAAAGGGGATATCCTGTTTGCCATATCATCTGCAAATATCCAGAACGGCGAGCCTGTGCGCAGGGCTGCAGTCGCCTATAGGAATGCGGAAAAGGAATATGAGAGGGCTCTTGCCCTTGTGGATGACGGCATTGTATCCAGGCGGGAGTTCGAGTCGATTAAGGCCCGCTACGAGACTGCCCGGATAGCCTATGAGGCCGTAGCCGGGGACGAGGGGACGGAAGCTGTTGCCGTACGTGCTCCTATGGATGGCTATATATCGTCCTGTCTTGTGGGCGCGGGAGAATATGCTGTTGCGGGCCAGCCTCTTATGACGATAACCGATGATTCTGGCCTGTATTTGCAGGCGGATGTGTCCGAGAGGTATCTCGGCCTGCTGCCTTCCGTGAAGGATGCAAACTTCATGCTTCCTTACTCCGATAAAGTCTATTCCGTAAGCGGCGTCGGCGGGCGTCTGCTTGCCTACGGCCGTTCGGCCGGTGACGGCGGTTCCTATATTCCGATGACATTCGAGTTGGACGGAAGCGAGGATATGCTCCCCGGCTCCTATGCCAGGATATGGCTGCTCTCCGGTGTCAGGGAGGATGTCATGAGCCTTCCTTTAAGCGCGATTACGGAAGAACAGGGACATTATTTCGTTTATATAAGGATGGATGCTTCGTGCTACCGGAAACAGGAAGTTACGCTCGGGGCTTCCGACGGCAACAGGGTAGAGATACTCACCGGCCTTAAGGAAGGGGAGAATGTTGTTACCGAAGGGGCTATCCATGTCCGGCTGGCGTCCGCAAGCAATGCCATACCGGCGCATTCCCACAACCATTAACGGATACAGGTATGCTTAACAGGATTATCAGATTTTCTTTAGACAACCGCCTTCTTATCCTTGTAGCGGCGGTATTGCTTTGTGCAGCCGGTCTCTACCGTACCTTCAATGCCGAAGTGGACGTCTTTCCGGATCTGAATGCCCCTACGGTCGTTGTGATGACCGAGGCCAACGGGATGGCGGCCGAAGAGGTGGAACAGCTTGTCACTTTCCCGATTGAGACAGCCGTAAACGGGGCCACCGGGGTCAGGAGGGTCAGGTCTTCTTCCACTACCGGTTTTTCCGTCGTATGGGTAGAGTTCGACTGGGGGACGGACATATATCTTGCCCGCCAGATTGTTTCGGAGAAACTGGCTACTGTAAACGAGGATCTTCCGGAAATGGCCGGCAACCCAACCCTCGGCCCGCAGTCTTCCATACTCGGGGAACTGCTTATTGTCGGGCTGACGTCAGATAGTACCTCCATGTTGGATCTGAGGACTTTGGCGGACTGGACGATAAGGCCGAGGCTGCTTTCTACGGGCGGGGTGGCCCAGGTGGCGGTACTCGGGGGGGATATCAAGGAGTATCAGGTGCTCCTGCATCCCGAGAAGATGAAGCACTGCGGAGTTACCCTTGCCGAAGTCATGGCGGCCGCAAGGAGCATGAACAATAATACGAACGGCGGCGTGATATATGAGTACGGAAACGAATATATAGTACGCGGGGTCCTTTCATCTGAAGACGTTGCCGCAATGGGCAAGGCGGTCGTCAAATCGGAGGAAGGCGCTGCGCCGGTATTGCTGGAGGATGTCGCCGATGTAAGGGTCGGGGCGAGCCAGCCGAAGCTCGGGGTGGCTTCCGAGAGGGGAAAGCCTGCGGTGTTGCTGACAGTTACCAAGCAGCCCAATACAGGTACTATAGAACTTACGGAAAAGCTTGAGGACGCAATTGCCGACCTGGAAAAGAACCTTCCGGCCGATGTACATGTCTCTACGGATATTTTCCGTCAGTCGAGGTTTATAGAAAGTTCGATAGACAATGTCAAAAGTTCCCTTTACGAGGGCGCTATTTTTGTGGTTATCGTTCTGTTTCTGTTCCTTGCCAATGTAAGGACTACGGTCATATCCCTGATTACACTGCCACTGTCCCTGCTGATGTCGGTGCTTGTGCTGGATGCACTGGGAATGAGTCTCAACACTATGAGCCTGGGAGGTATGGCAATAGCCATAGGTTCGCTCGTGGACGATGCGATAGTGGATGTGGAGAATGTGTGGAAGCATCTGAGGGAAAACAGGATGCTGCCCCCCGAGAAGCGTAGGGAGGTGGTGGATGTGGTCTACGATGCGTCGAGGGAAGTCCGTATGCCCATACTCAATTCGACACTTATTATTGTTGTGAGTTTCGTCCCCCTGTTTTTCCTGACGGGAATGGAGGGAAGGATGCTTATTCCGCTCGGGGTGTCCTTCATAGTCTCCCTGTTCGCTTCTACGATTATTGCCCTTACCCTTACTCCGGTATTGTGCAGTTATCTTCTGGGCGGGACCGGAAAACACAATGATGTTCCTAAGGAAGGCGTAGTCGCATTATGGCTGAAAAAGCACTACCGGAACGGACTGGGGTGGGTGCTTTCCCACAAACCGCTTGTACTCGGCTCCACCTTCGTGATATTCGTTGTCGCCCTCGGGTTCTTCTTTACATTGGGGCACAGTTTCCTCCCGGCATTCAACGAGGGTTCATTCACTATAAACGTCAGTTCATTGCCCGGTATATCCCTTGAGGAATCCGACAATATAGGAAGGAGGGCGGAGCAGCTTCTGCTGTCTGTTCCCGAGATTCAGACGGTGGCCCGCAAGACCGGCAGGGCGGAGCTGGATGAACATGCGCTCGGGGTGAATGTCTCCGAGATAGAGGCACCTTTCGAACTGAAGGACCGTTCCCATGCGGAACTTCTGAACGAAGTCAGGGAAAAGCTCTCGACGATAACGGGGGCAAATATCGAGATAGGCCAGCCCATAAGCCACAGGATAGATGCCATGCTTAGCGGTACGCAGGCGAGCATAGCCGTCAAGCTGTTCGGAAACGACCTTAACAGGATGTTTGCCATAGGCAATCAGATCAAGGATGCCATAAGCGGGGTCGAAGGGATAGCGGACCTTAATGTGGAGCAGCAGATCGAGAGGCCGGAACTGAAAATTGTACCTAAGAGAGACATGCTGGCGCGCTACGGCATATCTCTGCCGGCATTTTCCGAGTTCCTCACTGTCAACATGGCGGGGGAAACGGTGTCGCAGGTGTATGAGGACGGCAAGACCTTTAATCTGATAGTGAGGGCTGACGAGGACAACAGGGGCACTATGGAGCATATAAGGGACCTTATGATAGACGATGCCTACGGCAACAAGGTCCCCCTGTCGTATGTGGCCGATATAGTATCTTCGACAGGCCCCAATACCATCAACCGGGAAAATGTCAAGCGGAAGATAGTCATTTCCGCCAATACTGACGGACGCGACCTGCGCAGCGTGGTGAACGACATACGTTCCATCGTGGATTCAGAGATAGTCCTCCCCGAGGATTACCATATAGAATACGGAGGGCAGTTCGAAAGCGAGCAGGCTGCAAGCAGGACGCTTCTGCTGACTTCATTGATGAGTATCGTCGTGATTTTCCTCTTGCTGTATATGCAGTTCAAGAATGCAAGGCAGAGCGGGGTAGTATTGCTCAATCTCCCTTTAGCCCTTATAGGAGGGGTCTTCGCGCTCCTTGTAACGACAGGCGAGGTAAGTATCCCGGCAATTATCGGGTTCATATCCCTTTTCGGCATAGCCACCCGCAACGGCATGCTGCTCATCAACCGCTACAACATGCTCAGGGATGAAGGGACCCCGCTGCATGAAAGCGTATTGCACGGTTCGATAGACAGGCTCAACCCCATATTGATGACAGCCCTGTCGTCAGCGCTTGCCCTGATACCCCTTGCCTTGAGGGGAGATCTGCCGGGAAACGAAATACAAAGCCCGATGGCAAAGGTCATACTCGGCGGCCTGCTGACTTCCACGTTCCTGAATGCGTTTATAGTCCCTATCGTGTATGAATGGATGAATACTAAAAAGGCAAAGACAAAATGATGAGAAGAATATTGTATGTGGCGGCAGCGGCCTGTATTACCGTATTTTCACATGCTCAGGACAATACGGCGGAACAGGTGCTTGCAAGTATAGAGCGGAACAATCCCCGGCTGAAGGCGCTGTACAGCAGCGGCGAGGCTTCGAAAATGGAAATCCGGGCCGAAAATAACTGGCAGCAGGACCTTTCGTTTTCATATAGCCCGTTCTTTGCCCCCGGGGTAAAGGGAATTGCAAGCTCGGAAATGGTACTCTCCACGGGCTTCGATTTCCCCACGCAGTATGTGGCCAGGCATAAGTCGGGAAAGATGCGCAGCGATGCTATCGACAGGCAGTATCAGCTGGCCCGCAGGGACATATTGCTACAGGCCCGGCTATTGTGCATGGATATCGTACGCCTTAATCAGGAAAAGGCCCTTCTTGGCCGGAGACTGTCCAATGCGGAAGAGTTGCTCGCGCTTATGGAGAAGAGATTTTCAGAGGGGGATGCGAGCATTATCGAGGTAAACAAGGTTAAAATGGAGATGATGGACATGAAGTCGGCGGCAGTCAGAAACAGTGCGGCCCTTGAAACGGCCATGAGCGGTCTTTCAGCCCTTAACGGGGGCATTCCTGTGGATTTCGATGCGGTGGCCTATCCTGCAATGGAGCCTGTAGGCGACCCTGAAGCCTTCATTTCCGAAACCCTTGAGTCAGATATGGCGGTCAAATCAGCCGAGGCTGCATTGGATGCTGCCGATGGCTATGTCCGCCTCAACAGACAGAACTGGTTGCCGAAGTTCGAGATAGGCTACAGGCGGAATACCGCTCTTGCCGAGGCTTCGCACGGTTTTCTGATAGGGGCGTCAATACCGCTGTTTTCGAACCGTAATAAGACGAAAATCGCTGAGGCTGAACGCTATGCTGCCGGGAATATGCTGAATGACACCAGAATGCAGGCAGAATCGGCATTGCGTTCCGCTTTAGGTGAAATCCGCCAGTTGCAGTCAGCTCTTGATGTATATGACGTACAGCTTATGTACGGCACTTTGGATGCCCTTAAAAAAGCGGTGGAAGGCGGCATGATATCCGTTATGGACTATTATGTCGAGGCCGACGGGGTATATTCCAGCCTGCTGGAGTATATAGACGTGGAAAACCGCTATTACAGGCTTATGGCCGAAGTCCGCAAGAACGAGCTATAGGTCTATTACGACTTCCACCGGGCAGTGGTCCGAACCGTGTATTTCGGTGTGGATACCTGCGCTGACGAGCCTCCCGCAAAGGCGGTCGGAGACTATGAAGTAATCTATGCGCCAGCCCGCGTTCTTCTCCCTGGCCCTGAACCGGTATGACCACCAGGAATATATATCTGCCATGTCCGGATAGAAGTAGCGGAACGTGTCGGTAAAGCCCGAATCGAGAAGTCTCTGGAACTTCTCCCTTTCCTGGTCGGTGAAACCTGCATTGTTGCGGTTGCTTTTCGGGTTCTTCAGGTCTATTTCCCTGTGGGCGACGTTGAGGTCCCCGCATATGATGACCGGTTTTACCGCATCCAGGCTTTTTATGTAGCCGAGGAAGGCGTCTTCCCATTCCATGCGGTAGCCGAGCCTTTTAAGGCCGTCCTGGGAATTGGGAGTGTAGACTGTTACCAGATAGAATCCCGGCATTTCAAGAGTGATGACCCTGCCTTCCGAATTGTGCTCCGGAAAGCCGTCCCCATAAGGGGAGGGCATCCCGAAGGTTACGGACAGAGGCTCGTGGCGGGAGAATACGGCCGTTCCCGAATAGCCTTTCTTTTCCGCATAGTTCCACCAGGAGCGGTATCCGGGGAAAGCGGCCTCTATCTGCCCTGCCTGCAGCTTGGTTTCCTGCAGACAGAAGAAGTCGGCATCGAGATTCCTGAAAGTTTCTTCAAAACCCTTTGTATAGCAGGCGCGAAGCCCGTTTACGTTCCATGATACGAGTTTCATTTTACTGACGGTTTCAGAATAATTGTCCAATGGTATTCCCTGTCGGGCATAATCATGTATTGCGGTTCCGGGCGGCTGCCCCAGCTGTCATATCCTCCCACTCCCTGATGGAGCATGTCAAGACATATCTCGACATAGTCCTTGGGACGGATGTCGTTTATGTGGGTCATTTTGCGCAGTACGTTCATGGCTTTGCCAGGGTCTCTGGACACAATCTCGTCTTCCGAAAGGTTGCGCCACTGGTAATCCCTGTTGCCGGCTTCCTCCGAGTCGAAATCCTCTACCGGATTTCTCAGGGAGTTGAATCCGAACGGGACTGGTGCGGCTGCAGTCAGGCTGTGCCCGGCCCCGTCCGAGAAAACGGCGTATCTTACTTCGCTGCGATGTCCGTTTTCCTGAGGCCTTACATACGGAAAATACATTTGCCCGGCTGTTGTCCTGTATATGCCTGCGGGAGAACCGGAGCATCTGTCAGGGTAATTTTCTCCGGGCCCGCGTCCGAAGTATTCGACCTTGTCCATAACGGCGGGTATCCTGAACCTTATGCCTATTCTCGGAATCTCCGCCTTTGCCCACTTCAGCCTTGCGGCTTCCGCTTCCGGTGAGGCAAGGGCGGCCTTTTCTTCGGGATACAGGTCTGCGGGAACGTCATTTCCCGCAGAAAGAGAGGTGAGCCTCGTGTCTATGAGCAGTTCCCCGCTGTTGTAAAGAAAATAGTCCGTTCTCATTATATTGCCGGCTGGAAGGATATAGGATACCCCCATAAAGGCCCCGCTGTCCACAGCTTCGGCAACGACTCTTACTGTCTTTAAGTCCTTTCCTGCCTCTTTCCAGACCTGGCATCTCGAGGGCATCCCGTTGCCGTAGTCATTGTCCGTTGGCCCTCTCCAGAAGTTGGGCCTTATTCCGAAGCCGTCCTTGAAGTACTCGAACCCGTTTACCCGATAGGAGACCGCATGGCAGGCGGCCTTGTCGAATACGAATACGGCATCGCCTGCGGTAAGGGTCACAGTCTCATCTGTCATGGATACCGTGGCATTGCCTTTCACTTTGTCAGGATAAATGTTCCTGGCACCTTTTACCGGAAGCGGCAGGCATTCCGAAGCTGCCGTGTGTCCCGCCGGTATTCCCGGTGTCGCCTCCGTAGTGGACATGGTTATGTTTATGAAGCATTCCTTGCCGTTACCTGCATTACGTGCGGTCCCGGGCAGGGCGATATAGACGGTATCCGTATCCTGTGCTTGCGTAGAGAGCCTGAATTTCCCTGTTTTTACGGTATCTCCGTCTACGGTAACGGAATATCCGAATATGTACTTGTCGAGCGGGGTGAAGTAGAATCTGTTCGTAACGGCAACTCCGGTTTTCCCCTTGCGGTCAGTGCCCGTTATTCTGAATGCTGCGTTCTGATATGCGTATTTTACTTCCGTCATGGCAGGGTGGGGCGTCCTGTCGGGATTCACTATGCCGTTGCATACGAAGTTCCCGCTGCTCGGGGCATTTTTCCCGAAGTCCCCTCCGTATGCCCAGTACCCTCCGTCCTTATCGACCCAGATGCCCTGGTCTACCCAGTCCCAGATGAATCCGCCCTGAAGATGCGGGTATCTGTATATGGCATCCCATTGCAGTACGAGACTTCCGTTCGAGTTGCCCATTGCATGGGAATATTCGGAAGGGACTACGGGACGATCGCAACCGTTCACTCCGGTTTCCTCCAGCCATGAAGCTCCCGGATACTGCCTTACATACATGTCGGTATTCCATTCATATTGGGCTCTTTCATAGCATACGGGGCGGTTCATCCCGTCTTTTTCCCTTGATTTCAGCCACAGGTAGGTCTGATAGAAGTTGTACCCGTTTCCGGCTTCATTGCCCAGGGACCAAATGGTGACGCAAGGATGGTTCTTGTCCCGTTCGTACATATTCGCCGTCCTGTCGAGATGTGCGGCAAGCCACTCGGGATTGTTTCCCAGGGTACCGCCCTTGCGCAGGTCATAGTACATCCCGTGCGATTCGATATTGGCCTCGTCATATACGTACAGTCCGTATTCATCGCAAAGTTCATAGAAACGGCGGCTCTGGGGGTAGTGCGCCAGACGGACACTGTTGATATTGTTACGTTTCATCAGTTCGAAGTCCTTGCGCATAAGTTCTTCGGTAACATAGTGCCCGGTATGCGGGTTGTGCTCGTGGATGTTCACGCCCTTGAACTTGACCGGCCTGCCGTTTACGTAAAATATATTGCCCTTTATCTCGAACCTCCTGAAACCGACATTATAGGGAACGGCCTCCAGGGTATTGCCTTCACTGTCTTCGAGACTGATGAAGAGCCTGTACAGGTTCGGGGATTCAGCCGACCACTGGAGCGGGGAGTGCATGTCCGTTTCCAAAGTTACGGTATCTTCCGTACGGGCGTTCAGGGCCAGCGCCCTGCGTGCATCCCAGACCTTTTCCCCGTCCGGGGATATAAGCATGCAGTTAAGGACGATGTCGGCCGGGACATCGCTGCTGTTGCCGACCTTGGCCTGTACTGACAGTTTCCCGTCCCTGCAGCAGCTGTCGAGGACGGATACGATGCGGAAATCACGTATGGCCGTTCCGGGCTGGCACCAGAGGTAGACATCCCGTTCTATCCCGCTTATCCTCCAGAAGTCCTGGCATTCGAGATAAGATCCCGTGCTCCATCTGTAGATTTTCAGGGCGACGGTATTTTTACCCGGGCGTAGGTAGTCGTTTATTCTGAATTCGGCCATGGTCTTGGAATCCTCGCTGTAGCCGGCTTCCCTGCCGTTGACATATACGTAGACTCCGGACTTCGCACCGCAGATGCAAAGGTATATGTCCGAACCGTCCCAGCTGTCCGGTACGGTAAATTCCCTCCTGTAGATTCCGACCGGGATGTCTTCCGGCAGTATGGGAGGCTGTGGGTCGCGCGGCTGGAACTCGTATTCCTGGTTGACATAGACGGCCGTGCCGTATCCCTGCATCTCCCAGTTTCCCGGGACTATAATCTCGTCCCAGGAAGATATGTCCGCCGTTTCGGATGTCAGTCCTTCAGGAAGGTCCTTGTGCGATTCGGAAAAGTAGAATTTCCATATCCCGTTCAGAGACATGTATCTCGGGCTTTCCTCAAACTTAAGGGAGGCGGCCGATTCGATGTCGGGGAAACTCATGAATGCCGTTCTCGGATATTCCCTGCCAACCGAGACAGTCTTCGGGTCCTCACGGTACGGCGTAATAGCATAAAGGCCGCAAGTGAGGATTGCGGCCGATATAATGCTTATTGTGCGTCTTGTCATTCCGTAGCTGTTAAAGGCATGGCGGCAGTGCTTCCGACCCTTGTGAGCGTCATGTCCCCTCCGATGAGGTCGGCCGGAAGTTCGCCGTAATTGATAAGTCCGGCAGAGCTGCTTCCGAACAGCTCGGCACCTATTGTCACGAATGTCAGCCCTGACGTATACTGGCTGGCATAGCGTTCGATGGTCTTTGCCGTGTTGCCGCTCTCATCCATTTCGAGTATGTGTGAGTAGGGGCATGTATTGACGAGGTTTACGCTGCCGTTCGCGTCGTTCAGCGCAATATTGATCCATACTACACTGTTCCCTTCGGAATCGACACCGGCTATCTGGTTGGAGAGAAGCTGGAGATTGCCGTCCCTGTCAAGGGATGCGAAACCTATTCCTCCCTGTTCGCCGGAGAGAAGGGAGGACAGGCCGGCTGTCTGGAGCAGGGTCGGATTCTCGGGATAAGCACTGAATGTTACGGTAAATTCTTTCTGCTTGTCCTGGATATACTGGAACTTCATGTCTTCGTCCAGATGTACCGTACCCTCTGAGACGCCCTGCCATGTCCCTATCCATGCAGCAAGCTCATCTGTCACTTCCGGCATTTCTTCGGTAGAAATGTTTTCGCGAATCAGGAGCCTGGCGCCCTCTTCATTTTCAACGTAGGCGGCGACAGTGTATTCGGTATCTGCCTGAAGTCCCTTGAATGCAAGCTTGCGGACACCGCCGTTGTTTATGCGCGGTATAAAGCTGCTTGCATCTGCATTTGCATCGGACAGCAGTTCTTCTATAAGCGCTTCGTCTTCCCATCCGGCTATCTCGGAGGAAATATAGCGGAATATCCTGCATACGGTTACACCTGTGCCCTCTATATCAAGGAATATGGAGTTGTATTCGTATGTATTCTGATCGGGTATTGCATTGAGATACACTGTCATGTTGAAGAAATCCGGGACTCCGGTAAGGCTTACTTCTATGGAGGCGTATTCGGAATCGGTGTAGGCCGGGTCATCGGAGATGGCTTTTACGCGGACCGTGTACGATGTCTCGAATTCGAGAGATGAGAAAGAAATGGCCCTTTCAGTTGTTATGAATTCCTCGTCAGGGGTCTCGGATGATTCGGCTATGGAGTATACATAGGCGCTGGCGTTGTCTACCTGACCTATGGCAATATCGAACGAGTTGTACGACTGGTTGGATACCGAGAGTTCGGGAACGGACAACTGCCGGCCCTGGTCGGGGGTATCGGGTTCTTCATGTTTGCATGAGGAGATGAGCGGCATTGAGACCAGTACGGCGAATGCCGCTGCAATAAACATATTCTTCATAAGCTTTCTATTCAAAAAATCCGCGCAAATATATTTTGTATTTATGAAAAAAACAAGCCCCGGAAACTCGGGGCTTCCGGGGCTGTTAGTCAGGTGATTTGATATATTACCTGTTTGCTATCAGGAAGTTGGACATCCTTGCGAATGTTACGGCGTTGGGAGCCGTAATGAAGTTGCGGCTGTCATCCAGCTTCTGTACTTTCATTTCTGAAGAAGAAGCCTTCGTGATTGTGATTGTACCTGCAGGAGCATACTGAGGGAATTCCTCTGCGTAAACGCTGTAGCTTGTACCGCTTATGGCAAATACGTCAACAGTCTTTACAACGCATTCCCCGCCGCCCTGGAGACCGGAGCTCTGGGCTGTAGATGTAGCCGTATTTCCGCTCAGGGTGAAGGAAAGCCCGTAGTCGAACCCGGTTACAAGGTTTTCAGGCTGGCTCGAACCGGTAAGGGAGCACCAGGGACCGAGTGTCGGTACATAGCCTTCGGCATCCGCATTACCTACTGCAATGTCGCAAAGGATATTGAGTGCGCCGGTGGTAACGTCGAGCTGGCCAAGGATAGGGTATACGCCGCTGTATGACCATCCATCGATTGCTACGGTATTGTAGAGCCCTTCATATACGCTCATGGTAAGGGTGATGTCTTCCATGGAGGTAGCATCCGTATGGAGATCGAGATATTGTCCGGCATCGTCTATGTCAACTACGAAGCGTTCGGTGGAGCTTGCAGTCCATGTGCCTACCCAGTTCTGGAGTTCAGCGCTGTTTTCGGGCACCTTTTCGGTAGTGGCCTCACCTGTCTTGTAGGTAGTGGCTCCCTGGGAGTTCGTTGCATAGGCAGCGACCGTGTAAGATGTTTCCGCTTCGAGGCCGGACATGAACAGTGTGGTTCCGCCGCCGTTTATGTCGGCTGCAAATGATGAAGCGTCAGTATTAGGCTCAGAGACAAGATACTCTATGACTTCCTCTTCCGTCATGCCTTCAAACTCGGATGTCAGGAATGTAGCAAGTCTTAAAGTCTTGACATCGGTACCTGAAAGATCCATGAATACGGCATTGTACTTATAGGCGCCCTGTGAAGGGGATTCGCTCAGGTAAACTGTCATGTTGAGGAAATCGGGAGCTTCAGTGGTAGTGGCCGTAGCAGTAGCCCACTCTGAGTCGGGATAGGTGGCGGGGTCGTTGGAAACGGCCTTTACATCTATCGTATAAGTGGTGTTTGCTGTAAGCTCGGTAAAGCTGATAAGCCTTTCGGATGTAGATGCGGAGTCAATCTGGGCACCTTCTGCGTCCTTGAGTCTGTAGATGTAGCTGGTTGCGTTGGCAACCTGAGAGATAAGGACATCGAAGGAAGCATAGCTCTCATTCTGGACGGTAAGGGTAGGTGTGGCGAGCTGCCCGGGTGTAGGTTCGGGAGTGGGTTCGCCACCTTCTTTTTTCTCGCATGAAGCAAGAGTCATGGCTGCCATTAAGGCGCACACTGACAGGTAAAGTAATTTTTTCATAAACTGTAAACTATTTGAATGTTGAAATATTGGATTTTAATTTTGCCCAAAGATATTAAAAAGTTTTGTAACTGCAAGCATGCTTGTCAAGTTATGTGCCATTTGGAAAATATATGCAGAAGACATGACAATGTGACACGTCCTCTGCCATTAAAAAAGCGGACCCGGGGGATCCGCCTTTGATATCGCAATGTTGTTGTGCCTGAAGTACGGAGTTATTCCTCTTTGGGCTCTTCTCCGGCAACTTCCACTTTAAGGTCGGCCTTGATGTCCTTGTAGCATTTTACAGTGACATCATAGATACCGGTCTCCTTGATAACATCCGTTCCGGCAATGGCGATGTTGCGGCGGTCTATGTCGAATCCCCTGGCGGCCAAAGCCTCGGCTATCTGGATGTTGTTTACGGAACCGAATACCTTGCCCTTGGAGCTGACGTTTGCCGTAAGCCTGAGCGTAATCCCTGACAGCTTGGATGCGAGAGCCGATGCATCTTCGCGGAGTTTGGCCTCCTTGTGGGCCCGCTGCCTGAGATTCTCGGCGTGTACCTTTTTTGCAGACGGGGTGGCCAGTGTCGCCATTCCCTGGGGAATCAGGTAGTTTGTGGCGTAGCCGTTCCTTACATTTACTATGTCGTCTTTATGCCCGAGGTTGGGAACATCCTGTTTCAATATTATTTCCATATTCTGCCCTCCGTATTATTTTAACAAGTCGGTTACGTAAGGAAGCAAGGCGAGATGTCTTGCGCGTTTCACAGCCTGGGATACCTTCCTCTGGAATTTGAGGGAGGTGCCGGTAAGGCGGCGGGGAAGTATTTTCCCCTGTTCGTTGAGGAAACGTTTAAGGAACTCGGGGTCCTTGTAGTCCACGTATTTTATATGAGCCTTTTTGAATCGGCAGTATTTTTTCTTTTTTACCTCTACTGTAGGAGGGTTCAGATATCTTATTTCATTGTTCATAGCCATGGTTTATTCCTCCTTGTCGTCTGTTGTTTCCTGGGCGGCGGGAGCTGCCTGTTCCTTTCTGTTGTTGCGCCTGCGTTCCGAATACGCGACGGCATGCTTGTCCATCGCGAAAGTGTCGAAACGGATAATCCTTTCGTCACGCCTGTACTGTGTCTCAAGTTTGGCGATGAATGCCGGTTCTGCCCTGAACTCGAACAGGTGGTAGAACCCTGTAGTCTTTTTCTGGATGGGGTAGGCCAGTTTCTTCAGTCCCCAGTCCTCCTCGTTTACAATCTCACCACCTTCGCCCGTGATGAGCTCGCGATAACGGTCTACCGCTTCCTTTATCTGGGCCGGAGATAAAACGGGAGTTGCAATGAAAACGGTTTCGTACTGTTTTAACATTTTGATTTGGTTTAAATTAGTAATTAAAAGCCCTTTTCGGCGTGCGGAAAGGGCTGCAAATATACGAAGAATGTTTACAAATCCAAAATTTACCTTGCAGGAATGTTTTTGAGGACTTCCTTTATGAACTTCCAGAATTTTTCCACTGAAGGTATCAGCAGCCTTTCGTCCGGAGAGTGGGGCGACATCAGCGTCGGCCCGCAGGAAATCATGTCCCAGTGCGGGTAGTTGGTGGAAAGGATGCCGCATTCGAGCCCTGCGTGGATGGCCTTGACCTGAGGTTCGCTGCCGAAAAGCCCGAAGTATGTCCGCTTCATCGTATCGAGTATCCCCGATTCCATATTCGGCTGCCAGCCCGAGTAGCCTCCCGAGAATCTTACCTTCGCCCCGCCAAGTTCGAGAGCGCACCTGATGCTGTCCCTCAGGGCAAGTTTCGCGGAGTCGCTGGAGCCTCTCATGAGAGTCTTGACAGTGATTTTCCGGTTCTCGGATTTGACTATGGCTATATTGTTGGATGTCTCGACAAGACCGGGGATGGCCAGGCTCATCCTGTCCACATTGCAAGGACATGCCAGCAGGGATTTTATTACATTCAGTGCCGTATCCGCGGCAATGGCGTTCTTCGCTCCCGCAGTCTTGCCGACAGTGATTTCGATATTGCCGTCGATAAGTGCGTATTCGTGCCTGATGTCGCATGATGCCTTTTCTATGGATTTCAGTACTTTTGCGGTCTTGCTGACGGGGACGGCTATGACGGCGCAGGCCTCGCGCGGTATTGCGTTGCGCATGTTCCCACCCTCAATCGAGACGAGCAGGACGCCGCAGTCCCTTAGCAGCGGAAGCAGGATGCGGGCCATGAGCTTGTTGGAATTGGCCCTGCCTTCGTTTATCTCCATTCCGGAGTGCCCGCCGCGCAGGCCCTTGACAGCGATTGTGAATTGCCTGTAGCCTCTGCCTATCCTTTCTTTCCTTATCGGGAATTCTGCATCCGTATCAAGTCCGCCGGCACAGCCTACATACAGTTCGCCCTCGGTCTCCGAGTCCACGTTTATAAGTATGTCGCCTTTCAGTATGCCGCCCTTAAGGGCTTTGGCCCCTGTCATGCCGGTTTCTTCGTCAATGGTGAAAAGGGCTTCTACGGGTCCGTGCTCTATGTCTTTGGCCTCAAGTACCGCCATGATGACGGCACACCCTATCCCGTTGTCGGCCCCGAGTGTCGTACCCCTGGCCTTTACCCAGTCTCCGTCGATATAAGTCTCTACCGGGTCCTTTTCCCAGTCGTGCGCCACATCGTTGTTGTTTTGCGGGACCATGTCGAGGTGGCCCTGCAGGATGACGCCCTTGCGGTGTTCCATGCCTTTCGTTGCCGGTTTCCTGATGATTATGTTTCCTACTTCATCTCTTATGGTTTCAAGTCCGAGTCTCTTTCCGAAGTTTTCCATAAAGTCCACGGCTTTCCCCTCTTTCTTTGAAGGCCGCGGAATCTGTGTAAGCGCGTAGAAGTTTTTCCAGACGCATTTGGGATCCAGGTTGTCTATTGTCATGATGATTTTATGTTTGATTGTTTATAATTCTGACTGAAGTTCGAGCGTTTTGCCGGCCTGGTATACCGGTACGCGGGTGCGAAGCAGCACTGTCTGACCGTCGGATACGGTAGCGGTACATACTGCAGGAATCCTGTAGGAAAGCCTTGCGGGCTGCCGGCCCCGTCCGGACCCGGCATTACCGTTCCCTTCATCATCCCCCCCGACTATGGACAGGCTCTCTTTCCGTTCAGGCGGTGTTATTTCCATTACTATCGGGCGTCCTGACATGTTGTCGGGCAGGAGAACCCCCTCGGTTTCGGAAAAACGGAATACTACCGAAATCTGTTCTTCCTGCGTGGCCTCCGGGATTACGTCTATTTCCTTGTGTTGTACAGCCGTATGTGTTGTCCCCGTGAAAAGCCGCATGTATTCCTCCTCGAGCCTGTTGATTTCCTCTATTGCCGCCCTGAGCGCGTCTCCGCCGAATGTCGCATCTGTATCCCCGGTAATGATCTCCATTCTTTTCTGCCTGAGCATGAATATGGCCGAAGCCGCTTCCGAGGCTTTCCTGTCATCGTTTTTTTCTACAGTCTGGGTCTGTGTTACGGCTACGCGGCTGTAGTTCCCGTTTTCATCGAGAATGCTTTTGTACAGGGTCGTTTCTGTAGAGGCTATATTGTCCGTGGCTTCCTCCGGATCCGTGCCGTATATCCCGGTCAGGACAGGAAAGCGCCACAGGCTTCCGCCGCCTGCGTTTGCACCGGGCAGCATGACAAGCCCCTGCGAGGTGAGTTTGAAGAATGAGGACAGGGCGGATGTCAGGCCTCCTTTCCCTGGCGTGACAGTATAGATCCTGTCCGTATCGGCTTCGACATACGGGACAAGTTCGATTTCTGAAATCCTGAACAGGGATGATTTTTCCTGCGGGACGTCTATGCCGAGATATTTGGAGGCGTATCTGCTGTATGGCCCTGGGGTATAGTATTCTCCTATGGCCGTGATTTTCAAGTGCAGTGTGGTTGAGGGCAGGGAGTATGCAATCTGTCCTGCCGCTTTGAACGGCCATGCGGAAAGGAGCGCGGCCGAGAGTGTGGCGATAATTGTTGCTGTTCTCATTTCGGATAAAAGTGAATGCGTTAGAAACGGAGCCCGATGCTGAGCAGGAATTTCCAGCCCATATACCTGCTGGTAAGGACGGGGGCTTCAATGCCTGCGTAATCATCATATAAGGTGTATGAATCCTCCGTGCGGTTGCACTGCTGCTGGTATGCCGCGTCTATGAAAAATCCGCCTTTGCCCCTGTAGCCTATGCCGGCGGAGGCATAGTGCCTGGAATCGTCGTAGCCTCTTTCCGAGGAGCTGTAGTAATTGTATCCCATTCTCAGGGACAGCCCTCCCGGTATCCTGAATTCCGCTCCGGCCCTGATGCTGTTCACTGCCTGGAATGTAGCGGCTATGGCAGAGTTTTCGGACCGGAACGCCTGTCTGTTCCCGTCCGAGTCAGCCATTATTATCTGTGAGTAGTCGGCCCTTTCGTAATCTATGCCGACGGCCGCAATGCTTCCGAAAACGTAGCCGGCACCGAGACTCCATCTGAACGGCGAGGTTACCCTGTATTCGTAGGCCCCGGTCGGAGATGAGACTGTGCATGCCCCGAATTGGGAGGTATAGCCTCCCATGGACTCCTGCCAGTTGTCCTTAAGGAAAAGCCATGTCGGGGTGGAAACGGAACCGCCTATGGTAAGTCCCGCTACAGGACGTACGATGAACCCTGCTTCCACCCCTACGCCGAATCCGGATGTGGTCTGGCGGTAGTCGTATGTCATGCCCGTAAACCCGGTCTGGAAAACTGACGGGTCCGCCGCTTCTTCGGAGTAGGATGTGTATGAATTGTACCAGATGCTCTGGAAAAGGACGTTTACCCCGAAATAGAATATATCGTTGACATTGCCGGAAAGGTTCAGAATCACGTCCTGGGTGTAGCCCGAAGTCTCGCTGTGATACGACTGGCGCAGTTCTCCCGGGATGTATGCCTTGCCGTTGTCGAGATTTTCGGTCGCGCCTATGAATCCGCCGGCTGAACCTACCGTGTCAATCAGTCCGGTATTCCATCCGAGGATGGAGCTCCACGGTGCCCCGGAATACAGGAATGGATAGTCGGGGGCGCCTTCGGGCATGTCCATGTCGTATCCTGTAATGCCTGCCGGCATGTTGGCGGCCATGGAGGCAATGAAGCTTGTCCTGGCATCTGCCCCGCGGGCGGACGTGCGGGATGTGAAATTGTTGGTCTGGTTGGATACGAGGGATATGTTCATGTTCTTGAGCCCGCGTGTCCTGCCCGTGTCGAAATAGCCGACCCAGCCTACATTGCCCAGTGCGAACCTGGCCCTGTCGGACCGTACGGTGCCGCCGAGGTAGTCTGTACTGTTGATGTCACCCATAAGTGCTGGAGTTATTACCATTTCCGAATATCTGTATATGCCGGATGCGGCCGGATTGTAGGACAGTGCGCCGAGGTCCCCTCCGAGGGACAGCATGGCGTTGCCCATACCGAGGCTCCTGGCCGTTCCGTCGTAATACTGTTTGGAGAACCTCAGGGCATCGTAAATGCCCTGTCCGAATACTGCCGTCTGCATCAGCAGAAGGGCCGAGATTATGGTGTAGATTCTTTTTTCCATGTTCCGATTCGAGTTGTCAGTTAGCGCCTGCCTCTGTTTAATCCGCCACCGCCGCCGCTTCCGACGGACCTGCTGCCGGTCCCTCCGCTCCTGAATGAAGAGCCGGATGTTATGGAAGAACGGCCTGACGTTCCCTGTGCCGGCCTCGAGAAGATTCCGGATGTACCGGAGTTCCTGAAGACGGTATTGTTGAAGGTACGCCCCTGCGTATTCCCGATAGAAATGGCGCTGCCCCTGTTGAAGCGTGTGCCCGATATGTCGACAGTTCCGAACCTGCCGTTTTGTGTGCTCCTTCTGTACAGGGTACTGCCGGATACTGCCCTCATTTCCGTGCCGGAGCCGGCGTTCCTGTATATGGTTGCGGATACTCCTGCTGGGCGCGGGGCGGTGCTTGCGGCGTCTATGCGGCCCGCTACCCCTACCGTGCCGGCGGACGTCCTGCCAGCTGTGGTGGCGGCATACCCTCTGTCAGCCTTGGCAACGGCCGACACGGCAGTGTTCCCCCTTATAAGGGTTCCATGCGGCCGCGTTCCGCTTTCCCCGGAAACGGCGGAGCTGCGGGAGGTCTCACCTCCGGCAATCATTGCGGTGCCCCTTCTTCCGGAACTGATGCCGGGACTTGTCAGATGGTCCCTTTTTCCGTAATATGTGCTGCCTTCATGTGGGGCGGGAGGGAAAGGACATCCTGCCCATCCCCACCAGGGATACCATCCTGCCCATATCCCCCAGTACGGACCGTAATATCCGGCCCATGACAGGCCCCAGCCCCATGTCCACGGGTCATAGAAGCCCCAGTCCCAGTACCATGGATCGTAGAACCCCCAGGGACCGTAGTATCCGCCGGCTATGCTCCATCTGGACATGAAGCCGAAACGGTACGGATAGTCGTACCATTCCGTGCCGTCGTCTATTATGCGTATGTTGATATTGTATGATGTATCAGCGTTTTCGCTTCCGCCGGTGACCTGCGTGACGGTTGCCGTGCCCCGCAATACCGTCGTTTCCGCGGATGCGTAAGTCTCGGCTATGAGTTCCGACAGGTCCTCTTTTTCGGCGGAAAATTCGGCCGCCTCGCTTTTGGACGGCCTGTAATATATCCCGTCCTCTATGGAGGAACTGTAATATGAAGAGCCGCAGGATGCCGCTGTCACCATAACGGCCGCTGCCAACAGTATATTCAAATTTTTCATACCTTGCCTCCGTGTATATTAAAATATTAGTACTTTTGCGTAAAATAACAAAAATCATTCCATATAAACAAATTATAATGGCAAAAGAGGTTACGAGCAAGGAGGAGAATTATTCCCTTTGGTACAACAATTTGGTGGTCAAGGCCGATTTGGCGGAGAACTCGGCGGTAAGAGGATGCATGGTGATAAAACCCTACGGGTATGCAATATGGGAAAAGATGCAGGCCGTGCTGGACAGGATGTTCAAGCAGACCGGACATCAGAATGCATATTTCCCCCTGTTCATCCCGAAATCCTTTTTGAGCAGGGAGGCCGAGCATGTGGAAGGCTTTGCGAAAGAGTGCGCCGTTGTCACCCACCACAGGCTGAAGGCCAATCCGGACGGGCCGGGAGTCGTTGTGGACCCCGATGCAAGACTGGAGGAGGAGCTTATTGTCCGTCCTACTTCCGAAACTATTATCTGGAACAGCTATAAGAACTGGATAAAGTCCTACAGGGATCTTCCTATCCTGTGTAACCAGTGGGCGAATGTGGTGCGCTGGGAGATGCGGACAAGACTCTTCCTCAGGACAGCCGAGTTTCTGTGGCAGGAAGGGCATACAGCCCATGCGACTGCGGCCGAGGCCATGGAGGAGGCCGAGAGGATGGTGGGCGTCTATGCCGATTTCGCGCGCAACTATATGGCCATGCCGGTAGTGGTCGGCCATAAATCGGCCCATGAGAGGTTCGCGGGGGCTCTCGATACGTGGTGTATAGAGGCCATGATGCAGGACGGTAAGGCATTGCAGGCCGGTACATCCCATTTCCTCGGTCAGAATTTCGCGAAGGCTTTTGATGTGCAGTTCGCAAACAGGGACGGCAGGCTGGACTATGTATGGGCTACTTCGTGGGGAGTGTCCACACGTCTGATGGGCGCCCTCATAATGGCGCACGGGGACAATAACGGGCTTGTACTTCCGCCGGCCCTTGCACCGGTCCAGGTCGTGATGGTCCCTATATATAAAGGTGAGGACGAACTTTCGGAGATGCTGGCCTACATGGGCAGGATAGGTGAGGAACTTTCCGCGGCCGGAATTTCCTTCAAGATAGACGGGCGGGACAATATCCGCTCGGGTTTCAAGTTTGCCGAGTGGGAACTCAAGGGCGTACCCGTAAGGCTTACCATAGGCCGGAGGGACATTGAGGCCGGTGTGGTTGAGACCGCACGCAGGGATACGGCCGAGAAATTCTCGCTGTCAAGGGACGGCATTGCCGCCCAGGTCAGGAAACTGCTTGATGACATACAGTCCAACATGTACAGGAAGGCATTGGCATTCAGGGATGCGAACACGTTCAAGGTGGATTCCTGGGACGAGTTTAAGGAAAGGGTGGACGACGGTGGTTTCATGCTTTGCCACTGGGACGGTACAACGGAGACGGAAATGAAGATCCAGGAGGAGACCAAGGCAACCATAAGGTGCATACCTGTAGACTCGTATGTGGTTAAGGAAGAAGGTAAGTGCATCTATTCGGGCAAGCCTTCCCACCAAAGGGTCATATTCGCCAAATCATATTAACATTTCTTGACAATGGATTCAGATTCATTTACGCCCAGAGACGGCATATTGTCCCTGCTTAACGGGAAATCCGTATTGAAGGCATCCATTTTCGACCAGTGCCTTGAAGTCTTTAACCAGTTGAAGGACGTGTTGAGCGAGATGAGCAACGACCTCAACGAACTCCTGCAGAATAACGGGGCGAGAAGGGTGAGGCTCGAGTACAGGGACAGGGGCAAGTTCGAGGCAGAACTGAAATTTGCCGATGATGTGCTGGTATTCAGCATGCATACTGATATTTTCTATTTCGATAGAAACCATCCGGTATGGAAAAACCCGTATTTGAAGGAAAACCGTTCAAACGGGTATTGCGGAATAATCAATGTATATAATTTCCTTTATGACTCGTTGAAATACAACAGGTTGGATGACCTGGGGTATCTGGTGGCGAGGATGTTTATCAACAGGGAGAAGGCGTTTTTCATAGAGGGCAAGAGGCAGAAAAGGCAGATAACCGACCAGTTCGGAAAATCTTTTCTCGACAGGGACGAGTTGGTCTCGTTTGTGGAATCGGCAGTCCTCTACACTCTTTCGTTCGACCTTCTGGTCCCTCCTTATGATCTTGTGAAGGAGGCGAGCGTGGAACAGATAAATACCAAGATAGAGTCTTCGAAGATGAAGACCGGAAAACGTTTGGGATATAAATATAATTCAGATGATGTTCTTAACCATGATGAGAACAGGTAAATTGGCCGTACTGCCGCTTGTGCTGCTGCTTCTTCCCGCGCAGCTCTATTCGGCGGCTTCCGGGACGGAAGGCGGCCGCAGCAAAAAGAAAAACGAAGTGCCGGTAGTATACAGGGAAGTCAGGGAAGCGGACGTGGACCCCGCCGTGCTGAGCGCTCCCGAGCGCATAAGCATGGGGATAGTTTCTTCTATCGACGAGTCGGCCGTGGATACGGCGGCTCCAAAAGAGGCCCCCAAATATTGGACCAACGGGCTCAAGACCCAGATAGGAGTTTCGCAGGTGTCCCTGACCAACTGGGCCGAGGGCGGTGAGGCCAATGTGGCCTTGAACGCCTATATTGACGGGCATGCGAATTATGAAAAGGACAAGATGATTTTCGAGAACCGCCTCAAGCTTTCCTACGGGTTTATCCAGTCTTTTGCAGAGGGTACTCCCTATAAGGAGCAGTTCAAGAAGAGCGATGACCGTATCCAGCTGGACAGCAAATGGGGATGGCAGGTCTACGACAGGCTTTATGTTTCGGCCCTTTTCGATTTCAGGACGCAGTTCACCCCCACTTACGATGACAATTCGGCGCTGCAGTCGAAATTCATGGCCCCGGGGTATTTCTCCATAGGTGCCGGTATCAACTATAAGCCTTTCAACTTCCTGTCATTCAATATTTCACCTGTAACGGGCAACTTCGTTGTAGTGACCGAGGAGGCTTTGAGGGAAACATACGGTAATGCGATAGACGAGACTGTCCGCGCCGAGCTCGGTGCCCAGATCAAGATGGATATCAAATATACCTACAAGACATTTTCTGTCGGCTCTTACCTGACTCTTTTCTCGGACTACCTCAACAATCCGCAGAATATTCAGGTACGCTGGGATTTCGAGGCCGGCCTGTCTCTCGGCAAGTTCTTCACGCTGACACTCAGGACGAATCTTATCTATGACGACAACATCAGGATAGACAACGGTAACGGCAACCCTGTGCCGAGAGTGCAGTTCAAGGAGATCATGAGCCTCGGATTTACTTATACGTTGGGAAACTATATCAAGGACGAATGATTGAGAGGGAGTTCGATGCCGCATTGAAGAGGCTTGCCGGTACTGATGCGGGCGGAAAGAAATATCTGCTTGCAGTGAGCGGCGGCATAGATTCCATGTGTATGGCCGACCTTTTCCTGCATTCCCCGCTGCACCTGTCTTTCGGGGTGGCCCATGCCAATTTTTCCCTGAGGGAGGGGGACTGCGATCTGGACATGGAGTCGGTGAGGACATGGGCGGAGCGGAATTCAGTGCCGTTTTATGTGGCGGTTTTCGATACCCACTCCTATGCAAAAAAACACTCCCTTTCTACGCAGATGGCTGCAAGGGAGCTGAGATACAAATGGTTTGCAGAAGTTATGGATGCCGGCGGATATGATTATCTGTGCGTGGCCCATAATATGGATGACAGTGTCGAGACAGTATTCCTGAACCTTGTGCGCGGGACAGGCGTACGCGGCCTTGCTGGCATACCGGTATCCAACGGAAGAATCATACGCCCCCTGCTGTCGGTCCCGAGAAAACATATATGCGAGTATGTGCTTTCCCACGGAGTCTCCTACAGGGACGACAGGACGAACTTTGAAACCCATTATTCACGGAACAAGATAAGGAATATCATCTTTCCCGAGTTCAGGAAAATCAATCCCTCGTTCCTCGATACGGTTTACCGCAGCACGGGATACTTTGCGGAGGCGGCCGGTATCCTGGACGGACTTTACAGGGAGAAGTTTTCCGCGTATTGCGAAGTCCAGGAAGGAAGGACGGTGGTCAGGACCGACCTCATGTCGTCCGATCCCCACAAGGGGTACTGGCTTTACAGGATATTGGGCGGATGCGGTTTCAATCCTTCCCAGGTACACGATGTAGAGCGGGCTACGGAGGCACAGGCGGGCAAGATATTCCGCTCCGATACTCATGAGGCCGTCACTTCGGCCGGGGAAATACGGATATACCCTCTCGGGAATGATGCCGGCGGCAGCCTGTCCATTCCCGGAGAGGGTACCTACAGCTTTAACGGGCGTGTACTCCAGGTCAAGGTATATCCGGTCCCGTCCGGCTTCAGCCCGATACCTGCGGAAGGGCAGCTTTTCATGTCGGCGGACAGCATAGAGTTTCCCGTTACGTGCCGTTCGTGGCAGCCTGCCGACAGTTTCCGCCCGTTCGGCATGCGGAAGGGGAAAAAGAAGTTGAGTGACTTTTTTACGGATCTCAAACTCGACCGCAGGGAAAAGTCACTGCAACCTGTGCTTTCGGGAAGTAAAGGAATAATATGCCTGCCGGGCCTGAGGATAGATGACAGGTATCGGGTGGATTCCCATACTGAAAAGATCCTTGAGGTGACGCTCCGCTGAGCGGTGCGCCCGGCCCGGCAAAATGGCGATATCGTTTAATTGAACCTGTATATTACCGGAAGCATTGCATATACCCCAGGCTCGGGGCTTATGCTCCCGTAGAAACTTTCCAATGCTTCAGCAGGGTTTGTGAAGGCTTCATTTACGGCTTTTGCGGTATTGAACCCTTCCATGAGCCTGTCAAGTCCTGTCTTGACCTTGGGATATTCCGCGAGGCGGTATTCTTCCAGTCCTGCCGCTATTGCCGCGTAGCCGATAGCATCGGTAAGCCCTCCTATTTCATTGACCAGACCTATCTCTATGGCATCGTTGCCGCACCATACCCGGCCTTGCGCTATTCTGTCCACTTCATCGGTAGCCATGCCCCTTCCTTCGGAGACGATTTTCAGGAAAAGGTCGTAGATCTGTTCTACGCTTTTCTGCATAGATGCCCTTTCTTCCGTATCCAGCAGCCTGGCGCTGTACATGTCAGCATGCTCGTTGGAGCGTATCGTTACCGGATTTATGTGCAGTTTGTTCCTGATAGCCTTCTGGAAAGACGGTACCATGCTGAATACGCCTATGCTTCCGGTAAGTGTGGAGTTGTCTGAATAAATCTTGTCGGCCCCCGCGGAGATCCAGTATCCGCCGGATGCCGCATAGCTGCCGTAGGATACAATCAGCGGTTTCACCTCCTGGAGAAGTTCAAGCTCCTGCCTGATGAGTTCGGCCGCCTGTGCGCTGCCGCCGGGGGAGTTGACTCTCAACACTACGGCTTTGACCGAGCTGTCTTTCCTTATGTCCGAAATCATAGGAACGAAGCTGTCGGACGTGATGCCTTCGTCTCCGGATGCGGCTATCTGCCCGTCGGCATAGATTACGGCTATCTTGTCCTTGATCTTGTAGTCGGTATGTGCCGTTGCCTTTATATATGTGCGGAGATCCACTGTCTTGAGGTCCTTCTCGTCTTCAACCCCGGCCAGGCCGCAGATTATACCGTTCATTTGTTCGGCGGTGCATAGGCTGTCAATGAGATTGTAGGCCAGCATTTCCTCGGCGGTGGTTATTTTCAGGTTGTCTACAAGGTAGTCTATCCTGTCGGCGGACATGCCCCTGGATTCGGCGTAAGCGTTTGACAGAGTCTCCCAAAGGGAGTTGACCATTACCTGGTTCTGCTCTCTGTTGGCTTCCGATATGTCATTGGCGATGAACTGTTCTCCCGCGGACTTGTATTTCCCGTGGCGTATCAGCTGGACGTCTATGTCGAATTTGTCGAGGATATCCTTCAGGAAGTATATTGAGGTGGATACCCCGAGGATGAGATTGCTTGCAAGGGGGTCGGAATAAATCTTGTCGGCCGTGCTGGCGATATAGTATCCGCCCTGTGTGAAATTGTCTCCGTAGGCTATGATGGGTTTGCCGGAGTTCCTGAAGCGCATGAGCGCATCCCTTATTTCCTCCAGATGGGATATGCTCTGGGAGAAAGAGCAGTTGTCGATATAGATGAATTTTATATTCGGATCGGTGGCCGCATTGTCTATGGCCTGCACTATGTCCAGCAGGCCGAGCCTGTTGGTTGAGGCCATGCCTATGGGGATGAGCCCGCTGATGTCGAAAGGATCTTCGGCGCCCTGTTCCCCGATGCTTGTGCCGAGGTCGATTTTAAGGATGGAGGAAGGCTCCACTACCGCCGGTTTCTCGGAGGGTGTAAGCGAACCTATTATGGAAAATGTTATAAGCATGCATATCAGCAATGCTATGAGCGTGCCTGCAAAAGCGGCAAGCAGATATTTAAGGAACTTCATAAATCTAAAAGTGTTAGTTTTTGCAAAAATAATGACTAACTCTATCTTTGCAAAAATTTAAAGGACTTCTTAATAAATGGATAAGTTCGTAATAATCGAGAAAAAGAGCCTTGCACCGGCTATCTGCCTGATGGAGGTGTATGCCCCGAGGATAGCGTCTTCGGCTCTTCCGGGGCAGTTCCTGATTGTCAGGGCGGATGAGAAGGGCGAGAGGATACCGCTTACTATATGCGATTATGACAGGGAAAGGGGCAGCGTTACCATCGTTATCCAGGTCGCCGGGGCTTCTACGGAAAAAATATGCTCTTACCGTGAGGGCGATGCCTTTGCAGATGTCGCCGGCCCGCTGGGACAGCCTTCGGAGTTCGCCGTCAAGCCTGTTGCGGAGATGGCAGGCAAGCGTTATGTCTTCGTGGCCGGAGGGCTCGGCACCGCGCCCGTATATCCGCAGGTAAAGTACCTGCATCAGGCGGGAGCCTATACCGATGTTATAATAGGGGCGCGCAACAAGGACCTTATAATAATGGAAGACAGCATGCGGGATGTGTGCGACAGGCTTTTCATCTGTACCGATGACGGCTCCGCCGGCGAGAAGGGCTTCGGTACCGACGTGCTCGGGCGCCTGCTTGACAGCGGTGTAAAATACGACATGGGAGTGGCGATAGGCCCGATGATAATGATGAAGTTCGTGGCATTGAAGGCCAAGGGTTACGGGCTGCCTTTGACGGTAAGCCTCAATACGCTGATGGTAGACGGCACGGGTATGTGCGGGGCGTGCAGGGTGACTGTCGGCGGCAAGACGAGGTTTGCATGTGTGGACGGTCCGGAATTCGATGCCTACCAGGTGGATTTCGACGAGGCCATACGCCGTCAGGGAATGTATCGCGACCAAGAAAGGGAAGCCGGCCATAAATGCCATATAGGACTTGGAAAATAGCGAAAATATGAACAACAGGACAGGAAGGGTGCCTGTAAGGGAACAGGACCCGAAACAGAGGGCGCACAATTTCAATGAAGTGTGCCTCGGATATGACGTGGAACAGGCCCGCCTTGAGGCCGGCCGCTGCCTAAACTGCAAGAAGCCGCGCTGTATGGAGGCATGCCCCGTATCTATTCATATTCCCGAGTTTATCTCGAAAGTCAGGGACGGGGACTTTGCAGCTGCCGCAGGGGTCATAGCCCGGGACAGTTCGCTCCCTGCCGTGTGCGGGAGAGTGTGCCCGCAGGAGAACCAGTGCGAAGGTTCCTGTATACTCGGGGTGAAGTCCGAGCCGGTAGCCATAGGCAAGCTGGAGCGTTTTGTAGCCGACTGGTCGCGGGAGCACGGGGTGGAGTTTACGGACAAGGCTGCCCCGAACGGTATAAAGATAGCCGTGATAGGCAGCGGCCCGGCAGGACTGGCCTGTGCCGGGGACCTGGCGAAACTCGGATATGATGTTACGGTCTTCGAAGTCCTCCATAAGGCGGGCGGGGTATTGCAGTACGGCATACCCGAATTCCGTCTGCCGAAGGATACTGTCGTAGCGCATGAAATAGAGAATATTCGCAGGCTCGGAGTGAAAATCGAGACTGACGTACTGGTGGGCAGGACCGTAACGGTGGACGAACTTATGGAAAAGGAAGGGTTCAGGGCCGTCTTTATAGGAACCGGAGCCGGCCTGCCGAGATTTATGGGGATTCCCGGGGAAAATCTCAACGGGGTGTTTTCAGCCAACGAGTTCCTTACAAGGAACAATCTGATGAAGGGTTACGATCCCGAATATGATACGCCTGTCTATGTAGGCAGGAAAGTGGTTGTTGTAGGTGGTGGAAATGTGGCTATGGATGCAGCCAGGACTGCACTGCGCCTCGGAGCCGAGGTCTCCGTAGTGTATCGCAGAACCCAGAAGGAACTTCCGGCCAGGGTTGAGGAAGTCCACCATGCCGTAGAGGAAGGCGTGGAATTCAGGATGCTTTCCAATCCGGTGGAAATACTCGGTACGGATAATGGCTGGGTGCGTGCCATCCGCTGTGTCAGGATGGAGCTGGGCGAGCCGGATGCATCCGGGAGGCGCTCGCCCGTCCCTGTAGAGGGCTCCGAATTCGAGATAGAGACCGATATGGTAATCATGGCTTTGGGGACATCTCCCAATCCGTTGGTGGCCAATACTACCCCAGGGATGGAAACGAACAGGAAAGGAGGCATACTGGCCGACGAGGACGGGATGACGACAAAACCTTTCGTGTTTGCGGGCGGGGATGCCGTGACCGGTGCGGCTACAGTGATTCTCGCAATGGGCGCAGGCAGGAAAGCGGCTGCGGCCATTCACAAAAAAATTCTAAATTTGCCGGAATAAATCAGTATGAATATGAGTGGAAAAATGAAAATAGTAGTCTTGGCCAAGCAGGTGCCGGACACCCGGAATGTCGGGAAAGACGCGATGAAAGAGGACGGTACAGTAAACCGTTCAGCTTTACCTGCCATATTTAATCCGGAGGATATGAACGCCCTGGAACAGGCCTTGCGAATCAAGGACAGGACAGGTGCGGAAGTCCTGCTTCTTACTATGGGCCCGTCAAGGGCGGCTGATATTGTCAGGGAAGGCCTTTTCCGCGGTGCTGACGGGGGCGTGCTGCTTACCGACAGGAAATTTGCCGGTGCGGATACGCTTGCCACTTCCTATGCGCTGTCCCAGGCCATAAGGAAAATGGCGCCGGATATGATAATCGCCGGCCGTCAGGCCATAGACGGCGATACGGCTCAGGTGGGGCCTCAGGTCGCCGAGAAGCTCGGCATGCCCCAGATTACTTATGCCGAAGATATCCTTCAGGTGGAGAATGGGCGTGTCAAGGTGCGCCGCAGGCTTGAAAGGGGTGTGGAGACAGTTGTCTGCCCGCTCCCTGTTTTGGTGACCGTGACATCTTCGGCCCCGGCCTGCAGGCCGCGTCATGCCAAGCAGCTGATGAAGTATAAAAGGGCGGCCACTGCAAGCGAACTTCAGGAAGCGCCCCGTCCGTCCGACGGATGTTATGTAATCCCCGAATGGGGTTATGACCAGATAGGCGGAGACGAGAAGAGCTACGGTATGTCCGGCTCTCCTACAAAGGTAAAGAAGATAGAGAATATCATACTTTCGGCCAAGGAGTCTAGGCGCCTTACATCTTCCGACGCCGACATCGATTCTCTTGTGAAGGAGTTAATATCAAGTCATACAATAGGTTAAAGGAGACAGGAATATGAATGGCATTATAGTATATTGCGAAACGGACAACGGCAGGCTGTGCGATGTCAGCCTGGAACTAATGACAAAGGCGAGGGATCTGGCCGGGACGCTTTCCTGCTCCGTGGAGGCCCTGCTTATAGGATATAAGGTCAGTGCCCTGGCACCGGTATTGTACGGATACGGGGCATCAGTGGTGCATGTCGCCGATGACCCCCGTTTAGAGTTCTACAGGACATTGCCCTATGCTTCCATTACCATAGGGGTGTTCAGGAAGGAGCAGCCCCAGATAGCGCTGTTCGGCGCAACTTCCGTAGGGCGCGATCTGGCCCCGAGAGTGTCGAGCGCGCTGCACAGCGGGCTGACGGCCGACTGCACCTCCCTTGAAATAGGGGACCACAAGGATAAGGAAAAGGAGTATACGAATCTTCTTTATCAGATACGTCCGGCTTTCGGCGGGAATATTATTGCGACTATTGTCAATCCCGAACACCGTCCGCAGATGGCGACGGTAAGGGAGGGTGTCATGAAGAAATCCCCTCTTGCGACCCCTGTTGACGGCAAGGTCTCTCCCGTGGACGCCGATGCTTTTATCAAAGATACCGACCTTGCAGTCGAAATCGTGGAACGGGAGATAGAAGAGAGGAAGATAGATATCAAGGGCGCCCAGATTATCGTTGCGGGTGGATTCGGGGTAGGCAGCAGGGAGAATTTCCAGCTGATATTCGACCTTGCAAAGACTCTCGGGGCGGAAGTGGGTGCATCCCGCGCCGCAGTGGATGCAGGATTTGCCGACCATGCCCGCCAGATAGGGCAGACAGGCGTGACTGTAAGACCCAAGCTGTTTATCTCTTGCGGTATATCAGGCCAGATACAGCATACTGCCGGTATGGATCAGTCATCCATGATAATATCCATCAACAGCGATCCAGACGCACCAATACACAAGATAGCGGACTATGCCATCGTTGGAGACCTTAATGAGGTCATACCCAAGATAATCAAGTCTTATAAACAAAACAGCAAATAATTATGGCAAATTTCTATACAGACAACAGCGATTTGAAGTTCTTTTTCTCCCATCCTTTGATGAAGAGAATAGTTGAACTTAAAGAGCAGGGTTTTAAGGATAAAGGGAAGTTCGACTATGCTCCGTCCGACGCCGATGACGCCCTGGATTCCTATGACAAGGTAATGGAGGTCATGGGCGGGATCTGCGCCGATGTGCTGGATGCCAATGCCGAGCAGGTAGATCATGACGGGCCTGTCTGTGCGGACGGAGATGTCACCTATGCGGCCGGTACGGCCGAAAACCAGAGGGTTCTTGTCCAGGCCGGCCTTTACGGAATGTCACTGCCGAGGGAATACGGCGGGCTTAACTTCGCAATGGTGCCTTATGTCATGGCTGCCGAGCTCGTGGCCCGGGCCGATGCCGGTTTCTCGAATATATGGGGGCTTCAGGATTGTGCGGAGACTATCTATGAGTTCGCCTCGGAAGAGATCAGGCAGGAATTCCTTCCGCGCATCAATGCCGGGGATACGTGTTCGATGGACCTTACGGAGCCGGATGCAGGCTCCGACCTTCAGTCGGTAATGCTGAAGGCGGAATGGGACGAGACTACGGGCATGTGGCTGCTTAACGGGGTGAAGCGTTTCATAACCAACGGAAATGCGCAGATCAAACTCGTCCTTGCCCGTTCCGAGGAAGGTACGACCGATGCCCGCGGCCTGTCCTACTTTGTCCATGACAGGAAATGGGGCGGGGTGACGGTGCGCCGCATAGAAAACAAACTCGGCATAAAGGGATCTCCCACCTGCGAGCTGGTATTCAGGAACGCACCTGCCAAACTTATAGGCGACAGGCGTATGGGGCTTATCAAATATGTCATGTCCCTGATGAACGGGGCAAGGCTCGGGGTAGGCGCCCAGGCGGTCGGCATCTCCGAGGCAGCCTATCGCGAGGCCCTCAAATATGCCCGGGAACGCAGGCAGTTCGGAAAGGCCATCATAGAATTCCCTGCAGTATACGAGATGCTCGGGCTTATTAAGGCCAAGCTGCAGGCTTCCCGCGCCATTCTTTACGAAACCACCCGTTTTGTAGACATGTACAAGGCATACGGTTTTATTTCGCAAAGCCGGAAACTTACGCCGGAAGAACGCCAGGAATTCAAGAAGTATCAGAAACTGGCCGACATGTATACACCCGTCCTCAAGATGATGGCGAGCGAATACTGCAACCAGAATGCCTATGACGCGCTTCAGATTCACGGCGGTTCAGGCTTTATGAAAGAATATCCTGTCGAGAGGATATACAGGGATGCGAGAATTACCACCATATATGAGGGTACTTCGCAGTTGCAGACGGTAGCGGCGATACGTTACGTCACAAACGGGGCATATCTTGCACAGATACGCGAATATCAGACGGAAGAAGTCGGAGAGGAGTTCGCCGCCCTGAAGGAGACCCTTGTGAAGATGACGGACCAGTACGAACAGGCATGCGCGCTTGTTCACGGGCGCAGTGACGACTTTATGGATTTCCATGCAAGAAGGCTTGTGGAAATGGCCGGACATATCATCATGTCCTATCTGCTTGTACTTGATGCCCGTCGTGACGTTTCTTTCGCGGCCTCGGCAAGAATATTCACCGCCAGGTCAAGGGCATGGAATCAGGAAAGGTACGAGTATATCCTCAATTCCAGGGAAGAGGACCTGGCCGATTTCAGGTAGAAGCCTGACTCTTTCGGGACAAAAGCATCAGACCGCACCGGGGTTGTATCATTCAGAACCCCGGTGCGGTCTGGCTGTTATGGCATCGGTTCGTTTACAGCGGCTCTCCCAACCTGGCGTCGGGATATTTTTCCATATAATAGATTGAATCTTCCCTGTCGAAAGTGTCTATTGCGAAAGTCGGGTCCTCCTGCCGCCCGTTCAGGATTTCCTGCTGCATGAGCGGGTCTGCATGGTGGCGGTAATTTATGAAAAGGATGCTGCCGCCGGCAATGATGGCTATTGCTGCAGCGGCTTTTGTCCAGGATGAGCGGATTACCCTTGTGAACAGGCTGCTTGCAGCCGGCACTGATGAAGGCTCTTGGAAAGCTTTCCGCAGGTTGCGGATATCCTTGACTTTTTTGCCGCATTCCGGGCATTCGCACAGGTGTTCCTGTACGGCTGCCTCTTCTTCAGGAGAGAGCCTGTCGAGCAGATAGTCCGTCAAGGTATTCATATCTACATGTTTCCCGCCCATCATCATCTGTATTCTTTCACTATTTTGTCAAATCTTTCTATAAGTCTGTCCTTAAGCCTTTTGATTTCCTGCCTGACCTTTGCCGCCGCCTTCGCGCCTTCCGACGGGGGAAGTTCTCCATAGTGCCTGCGTACTATGTCTTCGTACGAAAGTCCGTCGATATAGTGCTCGAACAGTCTTTGTACCCTGTCTTCCATCCCCTCTACAAGTCTTGCATGCCATGGATGGTCTTCGTTATACAGGACGACAACCATATACCGCCTCCTGGTGTCCTCGTCCGCAAAGTCAATATTAGTGGAAATATCCCCGGATTGTGACGGAAAATTTCCGGGAACGGCCATGGGGCTGTCGAAAAAGTTTTCATCGGCTTCATCCGTGAGCCTGTACTTGATATCTTCTATGTCATACGGGCTTTTCTGCCGGTTGCGCAGGACTTCCCTGTTCTTGTTCTTTATAATGCCGGCGGCATACGACAGTATGGCTTTGGGCGTTACCGGCTTTTCGAGTTTTCCGCCGGTTATGGAAGCATTTAGGGTGCAGCATGTGTCGCTCCATATGTCGTGGATATTGTTGTCACCCGAAATGCCCGTCATCTGATAACAGAACCCTGCCGTAATCGGACGCAGTTTCCTGTAGAGCTTTTCCCAATAAAAACTGTTGTTTTCCTCAAGGCAGCTTACGATTTGGGCGTCGTCTGTCGGGAAATGTGCAGAAACTATTCCGGCGCATGTATTGTACAGGTCTTCCGTGCAGCTGAAGCTGCCCAGGTTGGAGAAATATATGGCGTACAGCCCTTCAAAAGTCTCGGGACTCATCGAATAGGATACCGTGTCGTTGTCGGGGGCAAGATATCTGTCGGCCTCTGTCCTGCCGTTGTGCATTCTCATGCGGTCAAGGCGGCCCAGTATGAGTCTCCTTACCATTTTTTCGAAAAACGCATTCGAAATGTTCCTGCGGCAGAACGTGCTGAAATCCCTCAGCCTGTAATATTCCCGCAGCAGTCTTCTTTTCCAATGCAGGAAATCGCCCTCCGGCTGCACGCCGCCCACACTGTTCAGGATGAACTCGGCTTCGGTATCGATGTCCCTGAAGAATCCTAACGATATGAGGCAGTACCGCTCGTCTTCTTTAAGCAGGATCTCTTCTATATATTTCTTGGCCTTTTTGTCCATTCCTGTCCTTTGCCGTTTCAGATGCCTCTGACTTTTTTCTCCCAGTTCCATGCGGAAAGCAGTACCTCGTCTATCGGCGTGTCGGCTTTCCATCCCAATATGCTGTTGGCCTTGCCTGGATCCGCCCAGACTTTTACAATATCCCCTTCGCGCCGCCCGGCGAAACGGTAGGGGACATCCGCCCCGGTAGCCCGGATGAAATTCTGTACAAGTTCCAGTACGGACAGGCCTTTGCCCGTACCGAGGTTGAATATGTCGAACCTGTTTTCCTGCCTGCCGTCAAGAAGCCGGCCAACGGCTGCCACATGCGCCTTTGCCAGGTCGCATACGTAGATGTAGTCCCTGATGCATGTCCCGTCAGGCGTGTCGTAATCGTTGCCCCAGATACGGAGCTCCTTTCTTAATCCGGCCGCTGTCTGGGTAATGTACGGAACGAGATTTTGCGGCTCGCCGTTCGGCATTTCGCCTATAAGGGCCGACGGGTGCGCGCCTATCGGATTGAAGTATCTGAGTGAGATTACTTTCAAGGAGGGGCAGGCCCGCACGCAGTCCATAAGGATTTCCTCGTTCATCTGTTTTGTCCTGCCGTACGGGGAGACTGCCGGCTTGACGGGGGCAGTCTCCTTTATGGGCAGGTTTTCCGGGTCGGGCTCTCCGTAAACCGTGCATGAGGAAGAAAACACTATGCCTTTTCCTTCTCCTTTCATAGACAGGTCCAGGAGGTTCAGCAGGGAGACTATGTTGTTCCTGAAATATTTTACAGGTTCCCTGACGCTTTCTCCGACAGCCTTGCAGGCGGCGAAGTGTATGCTTGCGCGTATGTCCGGATATTTTCTGAAGACTTCCTCCATACCTGCCTTGTCACAGCAGTCCGTCCTGATAAACGGGATTTTGCGCCCTGTGATTTTTTCCATGCCTTCGAGCATGGACGGGGAAGAATTGGAAAAGTTGTCTATGCCTATGACTTCGTACCCGGCGTTTACGAGTTCCACCGTTGTATGGGAACCGATATATCCGGTAGCGCCCGTAACTAAAATCCTGCCTTTTGTGCCCATTTTCGGAAAAATATCTGCAAATATAGCGAAAATTCCTAATTTTGCAGCTTTTTAGGGATTCAATATTTTGATATTATGATAGGTATAGCATCCGATCATGCCGGCTACGAAATGAAGGAACAGCTGAAGGATTTTCTTCTCCGCTCCGGTTATGCCGTCAGGGATTTCGGTACGGACTCACCCGAGAGCATGGATTATCCAGATGTGGCGCACCCGTTGGCGGCGAGTATCGAGAACGGGGAAACAGAGAAGGGAATAGCCCTCTGCGGTACCGGGAACGGTATAAGCATGACTCTCAACAAACACAGCGGTATTAGGGCCGCATTGTGCTGGAATGAGGAAATCGCCTCTTTGGCCAGGAGGCACAACGATGCAAACGTACTTGCACTTCCGGCGCGTTTTATAACATTGGAGCAGGCCATGGCCATAGTCTCTGTTTTCCTTTCTACCGGGTTTGAGGGGGGAAGGCACTTGAGAAGGATACAGAAGATTCCGTGCAGATGACGACAGCCGGACCGCTCATTGTAGACAGGAGGTTCCTGACCCTTTCCGGACAGATTCCGGAGAACCTGCCCGAAAATGCCGTACTTCTGATAGACAAGCCTAAGGGATGGACTTCGGCCGATGCTGTCCGGAAAATCAAATTCGGGCTTCAGAAACGCTTCAGGCTGAAGAATGTAAAGGTGGGCCATGCCGGTACCCTGGATCCGCTTGCTACCGGAGTCCTTGTACTGTGTATAGGCAGGGCGACCAAATCGGCACAGGACCTTCAGGCCGGACGCAAGGAGTATCTGGCCGGAATTACATTCGGGGCTACTACTCCTACGTTCGATATGGAGAAGGAGATAGACGCTACCTACCCGTACGGGCATATAACCGTCGCGGATATAAAGTCGGCCCTCAGGGGGATGGAAGGGGAGCAGATGCAGTATCCTCCGGTATATTCGGCGAAGTATGTGGATGGAATGAGGGCCTACGAGATGGCCCGCGCCGGCCAGCCGGTAGACTTGAAGGCATCTGCAATAACGATATACGGTACACACTTTATAGATTATGCACCGCCCGTCCTCTCCGTAAGGATAGAATGCAGCAAGGGTACGTATATAAGGGCTTTTGCCCGTGATCTCGGCCTTGCTCTCGGCAGCGGGGCCTACCTTTCGGAACTGAGGCGGACGGCTTCCGGAGACTTCAGGGCCGAGGACTGCCTTACTATGGAAGATGCGGTCGGACTGTTAGGATGAAACTTTTTTCAAAATCCGGCGTATATAATTTGATATGAAACTCTCACAATTCAGTTTTACCCTCCCCGAGGAGTGTATCGCCAAGTACCCTGCCGAGTACAGGGACGAGTCGAGGCTTATGGTCCTGCATAAGAATACGGGGGATATTGAACATAGGATTTTTAAGGATATTCTGGGCTATTGCGATGAAAACGACGTGTTCGTATTCAACGATACCAAGGTTTTTCCGGCAAGGCTCAGAGGCAACAAGGAGAAGACAGGTGCGGAAATAGAAGTGTTTCTGCTTCGGGAACTCAACAAGGACCAGAGGCTTTGGGATGTGCTTGTAGATCCGGCCAGAAAGATAAGGATAGGCAACAAGCTGTATTTCGGGGAAAACGATTCTCTGGTTGCCGAGGTCATAGACAATACGACTTCGCGCGGCCGTACCCTGCGCTTCCTGTATGACGGGCCTTACGAAGAGTTCAAAAAGACGCTTTATGCTATCGGCGAGATGCCTGTCCCCAAATGGATAAGGCCTTGCGCCGAGCCTGTGGATACCGAGCGTTTCCAGACAATCTATGCATCCAAGGAGGGTGCGGTAGCCTCACCTGCGGCCGGACTGCATTTCAGCAGGGAGATTTTCAAGAGAATGGAGATAAAGGGAGTGGATCCGGTGTTCATTACTTTGCAGATGGGGCTGGGCCATTTCCGTACTGTGGATGTCGAGGATCTTTCCAAACACAAGATAGACTCCGAGCGTGTTACGATAAGCGAGGAGACGGCGGACCGCATAAACAGGGCAAAGTCGGAAGGACATAAGGTGTTTGCAGTCGGGGTTACGGTCGTAAGGGCCCTGGAGACTCCGGTTACCACCACAATGCAGGTGAAGCCTTTCGACGGGTGGACGAACAAGTTCATATTCCCTCCCTATACATTCTCGATACCCGATGCTATGGTGACCAATTTCCATCTTCCGAATTCTACCATGCTGATGTCGGCGGCCGCTTTCGGCGGATACGAGAATGTCATGAAGGCCTACAGGACGGCCATAAAGGAGGGCTACCGTTTCGGTACCTACGGGGATGCGATGCTGATTATTGACTGACGCTGCCGTTTCTGGCATTTTCCAGCCTTTCCAGGGCCGTCTGGCTCTCGTAGTCCGTTATACTTTTGCCCGGCAGGTATACGGTGAGGTTTTCCGGATTGAAGTTCCTTATCTTCAGATCGGGCATTCCTCCCGGAATGTCCAGCATGATATCGTCTGCCTGGCTGTCGCCGCTGCTGTCGAGCGTAATTATGTCTTCATCGCTGAAACTCGTTCCCGCCAGGCCTGTCTCTTATACACAT
>DVLA01000094.1 GCA_018715745.1 Candidatus Coprenecus stercoripullorum | reverse complement strand
GTTTATAACCAAGAAGGTAAAGTGGGCGTTCTGGAAGAAGTCGTATAAGGAAGGGGAAAAGCACAACGTTTTTCTCGACTGGTTAGACGCCATCATCTTTGCGGTGCTGGTAATCACCCCCGTCAATATTTTCCTCATACAGGCTTTCCGTATTCCCTCCTCTTCCATGGAGAGGACGCTGATGACCGGGGACTATCTGTTTGTAAGCAAGCTGGCCTACGGGCCCAAACTGCCCCAGAGACCGTTGTCCGTTCCCTTTGTCCACAATACGATATTCGGCGGAAAGTCCTATTCCGACTTGATAAAGAGGCCTTACAGGCGGCTTGCCGGTTTTTCGCAGGTACAGAGGAACGACATAGTGGTATTCGGTTTCCCGCATGGGGACTCCGTGCTGAAACAGGCACCCATGGATGACTACTATACCCATGTAAGGTTCAACGGGAAGGAATTTTCCGAGAGGATGTTCGGCCCTGTCGTAGTCAGACCGGTGGACAAGAAGGACAACTATGTCAAGAGGTGCGTGGCTGTAGCCGGTGATACCATTGCCATTGTCGGCGGAAAGGTCTTTGTGAACGGGATTCCGCAGAAGTATTTCCCCGGGATACAGGATGCCTATACGGTGATAACCGACGGTTCGTCCATAAATCCCCGTACGCTCGGCGATCTTGGAATCAGTCTCAGGGATTGCAGGTTCGATTCCGCCCTTCCGGGATACCGCTCCATGCCGATGGACAGCATTACCGCCGCAAGGATGGCGGCCATAGCCAATGTCAGGACCGTGTCGAAAAATGTAGATGTCTATGACCCTGGTTTTCCCGAGTCATATCTCATGATCTTCCCTTTCGACGGGAATTACAGGTGGACGCAGGACAATTTCGGTCCCCTGTATGTTCCGGCCAAAGGGGATACCGTGGCGCTTGATCTTAAGAGCCTGCCACTGTACCGCAGGATCATATCCGTGTATGAGGGACACAGTCTCGAGGTGAAAGACAGCGTAATCTATGTCGACGGCCGGATTGCGGACAGCTATGTGTTCGGTCAGGACTATTATTTCATGATGGGGGACAACAGGCACAATTCACTTGATTCCCGCTATTGGGGTTTCGTACCGGAAGACCATATAGTAGGCAAGCCGTGCCTGATATGGTTCTCTACGGACAAGGAGAAGCCTTTTCCCCGGAATATCAGATGGAACAGATTGTTCAAGTTGGTTTAAAAAATTTGCAATTTTGAGAAAAAAGGGGGATATTTGCAGCCCCTTTAAAATGTAAAATCATAAAAAGTATATATAATGGCACGAGTTTGTGAAGTAACAGGAAAGAAAAGAGTGATAGGGAACAACGTTTCCCACTCTAAGCGTCGTACCAAACGCGAATTCGTTCCCAACCTGAAAACCAAACGGTTCTGGTTGGAAAGCGAGAACAGGTTCGTCACCCTGAAAGTTTCGGCGGCAGGGATGAGGAATATCAACAAGAACGGTCTTGAGGCCACTCTCAGGACTGCTCAGAAGAAAGGTCTGATAGATATTTACTAAATCGGAGGATAAATTATGGCAAAAAAGGCAAAAGGCAATAGGGTACAGGTTATCCTCGAATGCACGGAACAGAAAGACAGCGGTGTGCCCGGAATCTCCCGTTACATTACCACGAAGAACAGGAAGAACACCACTGAAAGGCTTGAACGCAAGAAATACAATCCTTACCTGAAGAGGGTAACGGTTCACAAAGAGATTAAATAAGTAAAATTAACAGATTATGGCAAAGAAAGCGGTTGCGACATTCAGCGGCGACAAGGCTTCGAAGAGGACATTCGTGAAATGTATCCGTATGGACAAGTCAGAACGTTCCGGAGCCTATATCTTCAAGGAAGAATTAGTTCCCACAGACCAGACGAAGTCTTTCTTCGACAAGAAGTAAGGTTTGACAGATAATTTATTAGGGTGCCTGCGGACACCCTATTTTTTTAATATGGATATGAAAAAGGTATTTATGGTCATGGCAGCGTCCATCTTATTGGCGGCCTGCTCCGGAACGGCGGACGAAGCAAGGCTCCGGCAGATTATCGACAGTACTGTCCAGAGGTATGCGCCTTTGTACAGGGAATCTTCAATGGCTTACTGGGACGGGACCCTTTCCGGCAGTCCCGAGGCTTTCGGCAAGTACGCGGAACTCAATCTTAAGATTGCCGGACTGTTTTCCGACAGGGAAACTTTTGCGGCTTTGAAAGAGATAAGGGACAACGGGAAAGTAAATGACCCTTTGCTTGCCCGCCAGCTTGACGTATTGTATTATGCTTACCTGGCAAAGCAGGCGGATACGGCTCTCCTTTCGGATATAATTCGTTTGGAGACCTCGCTTGAGCAGAAATATGCCTCGTTCAGGGCCGAATTCAGGGGAAAACGCATTACTGACAATCAGGTTGAGTCAATTCTCCGTACCTCTGAAAACAATTCGGAACTGGAAGATGTCTGGTCGGCCCATAAGGCGATAGGCCCCGTTGTCGCACCTGACATAATCGAGCTTGTAAAGCTGCGCAATTCTTTGGCGCACAGTCTCGGTTTTGACAATTATCATACCATGAGCCTTATACTGAGCGGGGAAGAACCGGAGCAGATAGATGCCATAATGAATGAAGTGGATTCCTTGTCGCGAGACAGCTTTGCACAGGTCAAGGCCGATATGGACAAGGCGTTTGCGGCGAAGTATTCAGTGGCGGAGAGCGATCTTATGCCATGGCATTATCAGGGAAGGTTTTTCCAGGAGGCCCCGAGGCTTTATCCCGTGGACCTTGACAAATATTATGAAGGCAAGGATCTGGAAGCCCTTACACGCGACTATTACGGGAGCATCGGGCTTGATATAGAGCAGATGATGGCTATGAGCGACCTTTATCCGAAAGAAGGCAAAAACCAGCATGCGTTCTGTATAGATATGGACAGGAACGGGGATGTACGCGTGCTTTGCAATATCTCGGACAATGAGGCATGGATGGGTACCATGCTGCATGAGTTCGGGCATGCGGCTTATGCCAAAGGTTATGACTCCAATCAGGAACTGCCCTACATGCTGCGTGAATCGGCCTCTATTTTTACAACAGAGGCCGTGGCCATGCTCTTCGGAAGGCTGTCGCGCAATCCGCAGTGGATGATGCGTAATCTTGGAATTTCGGAAGAGGAGGCGAATGAAATAGCCGGTGCATGTTATAATACCTCCCGCCTGCAGCAGCTCGTGCAGTCACGATGGATGCAGGTCATGTACCGCTTTGAAAAAGCCATGTATGCGGATCCAGACCAGGACCTCAATGCCCTGTGGTGGTCTCTTGTAGAAAAGTATCAGCTTCTGCGCTGCCCCAAGGGACGGAATGAGCCTGACTGGGCAACGAAGATCCATGTAGCCCTGTATCCGTGCTATTACCATAATTATCAGTTGGGTGAGTTGTTCGCCTCGCAGATGCACCATTATATTGTGGACAACATTACGGAATCCGGAGATTACCGGTATGATTCCTACACCGGCAACCCTCGGGTAGGTAAATGGATGCAGGACAACATATTCTCCGTAGGCCAGAAGTACAGATGGGAGGAAATGATAGAAAGAGCTACGGGAGAGAGACTGACTGCCAGATACTGGGCGGAGGATTTCAAGTAGAACCATAAATTCCATAGAGTTATGATGAAAGTTTTTGTTTCCCTGCTGGCTGCAGCCCTTATGCTGGCTTCCTGCGGCAATAATAGCGGGAATGCTGCAAAATCAGCGGATGGTAAGGCAGATACCTCTGCCGTAAAAGATGGCCCTGAGGATTCCAGAGGCTATATCGTAAAGGTCGGGGATACCGTTCCCGATTTCGACCTCCGTTTTGCCGATGGCAGTACGGTGAATATACGGGAACTTAGAGGAAAGGTAGTGATGCTTCAGTTTACGGCAAGCTGGTGCGGGGTGTGCAGGAAAGAGATGCCGTATATAGAGAGCCGTATATGGCAGCCCCTTAAGGATAATCCCGAATTTGCACTGTTCGGGATAGATTTCAAGGAAAGCGCACAGAAAACCGCCGATTTTGCAGAATCCGTACCGGTGACATACCCGTTGACACTTGATGAGGAGGGTGAGACTTTCGCCCTGTTCTGTGAGAAAGGTGCCGGGGTGACCAGGAACATAATAATAGACAGGGAGGGCAGGATAATAATGCTGACCCGCCTGTTTGACGAAGAGGAATTCGGCTCTATGGTGGAAACCATTAACAGGGAACTTGGAAAATAGGCCCTTTTGCCGTATCCCTTGGATTGACAGACTTTTAAAATGAATAGATATTGAAATTATGCGATTTTTGAAGATGTTTTATTGTTTACCGGTATTGGCTCTCTTTTCCGGATGTGCCTCAGGCTCCGACGACAATAACGGCTTGTCTTCCATAGTCAAGACGCCTGTCGAGGTAGTGGACGGGATTATGACCCCGGAGATAATGCTCAGGTTGGGAAGAGTGTCCGACCCGCAGCTGTCTCCGGACGGGAGCAGGATTCTCTACGGAGTGACATATACGGACATAGAGCAGAACCGCAGCGTACGCCAGCTTTTCGTAATGAATGCCGACGGCAGCGGAAACCGCAGGATAACGGATTTTTCATCCGGGGCATCATGCGCCAGGTGGTATAAGGACGGCAGTAAGATCCTTTTCATACGCGGCGGGCAGATTTACTCCATGCCGCTGTCGGGAGGGAAACCGCGCAGGATAAGCGATGTCCCGGCAGGGATAGCCGAATTCAAGCTTTCTCCGGACCATAGCCGTCTCATGTATATAAGCGAGGTGCAATATGCCAAAAAACCTACGGACATATATCCCGACCTGCCGAAGTCTACCGGAAGGGAAATAGACGACCTGATGTACCGGCATTGGGACAAGTTCGTGGAAAACATACCCCACACTTTCGTGGCTGACCTGAAGGCAGAGGGCGAGACCCTGTCTTTGGGGGACGGGGTTGATATTGTCGGAGGGACGCTATACGAGCTGCCGACCCTTCCTTTCGGCGGACTGGAACAACTGAGCTGGAGCCCGGACGGAAAGTATATCGCATATTCGTGCCGCAAGGTTACCGGCAAGGAATATGCCTTTTCGACGGATACCGATATTTATCTTTATGACCTCGGAAGCGGTGAATGCCGTAACCTGACGGACGGTATGGACGGATACGACAATGAGCCGGTGTTCTCTCCGGACGGGAGTAAGATAGCATGGATAAGTATGGAAAGGGCCGGTTTCGAGGCGGACAAACAGCGTCTGTTCGTTATCGACCTGGTTACCGGAGAGAAGAAGGACCTGACGGCGGACTATGCCTACAATGCGACGTCGCCGGTATGGAAAAAGTCCGGGGACGGCCTGTACTTCTGTTCGCTCGTGAATGCCTTGCAGGGTATTTTCGAAGTCGATCTCGGCGGCAATGTCTCACGGATTACTCCGGAAGACTGCTGGTATGATTTCGGGGCGGTAATCGAAGACGGAGACAGGCTGATAGCATGCAACAATTCCATGTCGAGGCCTGACGAGATAGTCTCCGTTTCCCTCGGGGACGGGTCATTCGTGCAACTTACCCATGAAAACGATGACATATATTCCGGCCTCAAGCAGGAAAGGTATGAAGAAAGATGGATAATGACTACTGATGGCAAGAAAATGCATACCTGGGTAGTATATCCTCCCGATTTTGACCCTTCAAGGAAATATCCTGCAATGCTGTTTTGTACGGGCGGTCCGCAGGGCACTCTCAGCCAGAGCTGGTCTACAAGATGGAATTTCAAACTGATGGCCCATCACGGATATATTGTGATACTGCCGAACAGGCGCGGTACGACAGCCTTCGGCCAGCCGTGGTGCGACCAGATTTCCGGGGACTACTGCGGCCAGAACATGAAGGATTACATGTCGGCTGCAAGGGAGCTTAAGAAGGAACCCTATGTAGGCAAGATGGGGGCGAGCGGGGCAAGCTACGGAGGATACTCGATCTATTACCTTGCAGGCACGCATGATGGATTCTTCGATGCGTTCCTTGCCCATGCAGGTATCTTCAATCAGGAGCAGATGTATATGATGACGGAAGAACTGTGGTTTCCCACATGGGACAACGGAGGCGCTCCGTGGGACGATAATCCTGTGGCTAAGAGACATTATGCCAATTCACCGCATAAACTTATAAAAAACTGGGATACACCGCTTATGGTGACTCACGGCGAACTGGACTACAGAGTTCCCGTAGAACAGGGTATGGCCGCCTTCAATGCGGCCCAGATGATGGGCGTACCTTCGAGGATGCTGCTTTTCCCGGATGAAAACCACTGGATTCTGAAACCCCAGAATGCCGTTCACTGGCAGAGGGATTTCTTCTCGTGGTTTGACAAGTGGCTCAAGTAGCAGCGTCTTCTCATGTAGGGAATGGTTTCGTAATACTCGAACAGCCGCTGGACGGCGTAATTGTGTTCGAGTTGTGGATTTGATATGATCACCTTCGCTCCCAATTTTACGTAATTGGAGTGGAGGTGATTGAATATAAGGGCATTGATTCCCTTGTTGCGATACTCCGGAATTACGCCTATAAGGTAGCACTCTATGGTATCGAGTTTTTTCATCGACCGCAGGATGTGGTAGAATCCGGTAGGGAAGAGTTTTCCCCCCGCCTTCCTGAACCCGTCGGAGAGCGACGGCATCGTTATGGCAAATCCTATGACGCGGTCGTCGGAGTCTACCACTACGCATACTAGATTCATATTGAGAAACGGCACGTATTGCGCAATATACAGTTTGATCTGCAGTTCCGTAAGCCTTGTAAACTCATGCAGGGACACGTACGAGTCATTCAGTACCGAGAATATCTCTTTGGCCCTTCGCGTTATATCCTTAAGTTTCCGCGGGACTATTACCGACACTCCGTATTTTTTCCTTACAATGCTGTCGAACTGCGCAAGTTTCTCCGGGACCCGCTCCGGCAGTTCTATCTTGTTCTGCACCCAGTCCACGTCTTTCGTATATCCGAGCCTTTCAAGGTGCTCCCCGTAATAAGGGTAATTATACAGGGTGGTTATGGAGGGGTCATTGTCAAAGCCTTCAACGAGAAGACCCTCCTTGTCCATGTCCGAAAAACCCCACGGTCCCTTGACAGTATCCATCCCGTTTTCCATGCCCCATTCGGATACCGCATCGAGAAGGGCCCTGGTCACATTTATGTCATCTATCATGTCAAGCCATCCGAACCTGACGATTTTCTCGTTCCAGTCGGAATTGGCGTTGTCGTTTATGATGCCTGCTATCCGTCCCGCTATCGCCCCGTCCTTATATGCCAGAAAATACTTGGCCTTGCAGTGTTTGAAAGCCGGATTTACCTTAGAGAGCGTCTTGTACTCGTCGGCCCTGAGGGGAGGCACCCAGTGGGCGTGCCCCTTGTATAGCTTTTCCGGGAATCTGATGAATCTCTTGAGGTCTTTTTTGCTAAGGACCTCTTTAACCGTTATATCCATAAACAGGTTTTAAGTTTTGTACAAAATAGGCCGTGCAAAGATAGGGCGTTAATATGAAAAATGAGTATATTTGGCATCGAATTTAAACTAATCGGATGCTGGCGGACAAGATTCTACTATTCCCTTACTATATCGTTCTATCCGTAAGGAATTATCTGTACGATAAAGGAATACTCAGATCAGTGAGATATCCCGTACCTGTCATATCCATAGGGAACATTACTGTCGGCGGTACGGGAAAGACGCCTGCCGTGGAGCTGCTTCTTAGGATATATGCCCGCGACCGCAGAGTGGCTGTCATATCCCGCGGATACAGGCGGAAGACGAAAGGTCTCAGGCATGTCAGCGTTTCCGATGATTATACGGACGTCGGGGACGAACCGTTGCAGATAAAGCGAAAATTTCCCGATGTTACTGTAGTTGTGGATTCTTCAAGGTGCAGGGCGATTGATAACCTTCTGGCCCTCGAAGAAGGCAAAAGGCCGGAACTCGTTATTCTGGACGACGGATTCCAATACCGGAAACTCCGTCCGTCCTTTTCTATTGTATTGGTGAGCAGTACCAGGCCCGTATATTCGGATTGCCTGCTGCCTTTGGGCCGGTTGAGGGATCTGCCTTCGCGCCTGAAAAAGGCGGATATGGTTATTGTTACCAAATATGTCGGGGATCTCGACAGCTACGGCAGAGCATTGTGG
>DVLA01000093.1 GCA_018715745.1 Candidatus Coprenecus stercoripullorum | reverse complement strand
GTGGCAGGCGCACTCCTGAATTATGCGCTCGGGGCTCTGGCTGGATTTGATTTTGGATTTTCTCTTTTGATTATCAATGCGTTATTGGTATATTTCGGACTTTTCTTTATCAGACTCAAATAATTATGAATTATTTCGAACTTTTCCTGTTGTCTGTAGGCCTGTGTTTTGATACATTCGCCGTTTCCCTTACCGGGGGGATATGTACAAAAGAGCGTCTGTCGGTTTCGCGCAAGGTACGTATCGTACTGTGCTTTGCGGTCTTCCAGGCAGGCTTTGCCCTTGCCGGGTGGCTTCTCGGCGTGAGCGTCATGTCATATATCAGCAGGATAGACCACTGGATAGCCTTTGTCCTGCTTGCATATATAGGCGTCAAGATGATAGTCGAGGGATGCGGTGGCGGAAAAGGCGATGAAGACTGCGGGAGAATGTCACTTGCGGACAACAGGCAGCTTGTGTTGCTCTCCGTCGCTACGAGCATAGACGCCGTAGCGGTAGGCATCTCGCTGGCAGTAGTTGACATAGCCGTGGCAAAGGCTCTCTCCGGACTGGCCATGGTTTTTGCCGTCACGGCTGCCGCGTCGGCCGCCGGGCTGTCCGGAGGAAGGAGGCTGGGCATTAAATTCGGCGAGAAGTCGGAGATAGCCGGCGGTGTCATATTGATATGTATAGGAATCAAGATTCTTTTGGAGCATCTTTTTTGAGGCGGCGTCGGTCTGAGGCCAAATTTTTTTTAACTTTGCCCCCTGTCAGAAGTATAAGCAAAGGGATTGTTATGACGGTTCGTGTTGTTCTTCGGGTCCGATGTTGTTAGTGCATGTTTCTTTTGGAAATAATGTATTAACCCATAGCATCCGGAATAAATGATTCAGATATTTTATAAAGAAAAAGGCAAAATAACCACGTCCCAGTCTCTGGAGTTTTTGGATACCCTCGGAATGGATGATGTACTCTGGATAGACCTTTTTTCCCCGACAGGAGAGGAGAAAAGGGGAGTGGAAAATTTTCTGGATACGTCCCTTTCCTCGAGGGCGCAGGCTGAAGAAATCGAGTCCTCGTCCCGTTATTCCGAGACGGAAACTGCAATATCGGTAAATACGAACTTCCTTATACCCGGTCCGGACGAATATTCAATGGAGGCTGTATCCTTCATCCTTTGTGAAGGTATTATCGTATCGATAAGGAACGCACAGCTGCGCAGTTTTGCCGATATCCAAAGGAAAATCCAGATTAACAGTAAACTATACCCTACAGGCTATCATGTGCTTGTCGGGATAGTGGAAAACAGGATAGACCTGGATGCTGATATGATTGAGTTGATGTCCAAGGAGATAGATTCGTACAGCAAGAAAGTGAATGCCGGCAGGGATGTAAACGAGGAGTTTCTTCTCGACATAAATCAGTTGCAGGAAAACACAATGTTAGTGCGCGAGAATGTAGTGGACAAGCAGAGGATGATATCGTCCATAATGAAGAGTGACAAGTTCCCGAGGGATATTTTTGCAAAACTCGCCATAATAAACCGTGACATTGTCTCCCTGCTCAACCATACCAATTTCTCATTTGAGAGACTCGACTATCTGCAGAATACCGTATTGGGACTTATTAATCTTGAACAGAACAAGATAATGAAGACTTTCACATTCGTGTCCCTGTTGCTCATGCCGCCTACGCTTATAGCATCCATATACGGCATGAATGTAAAATTGCCGGTACTCGGCGGAATGGAGGACTTTATCGTCACCCTTAGCCTTATGATGGTGACAGTCTTTATCGTACTGATTATCTTTAAAAAACGGAGAATGTTATGATAAAAAGTGAAATACGCAATCCTGAACTCTGGCGGGAAGGGGACATGAAGATAGAGTGGGTCAGAAGCCACATGCCCCTTCTCAGGAATATCGAGGATGAGTTCAGGAAAGACAGGCCTTTCGAAGGCCTGAAGGTGGCGCTGTCGATTCATCTTGAAGCCAAGACGGCTTATCTGTGCAGGGTAATGGCCGCAGGCGGGGCGCGGATGTCCGTTACCGGCTCCAACCCGTTGTCCACCCAGGATGATGTGGCTGCAGCACTTTCGCATGACGGAATGAGTGTCTTCGCCAGGCACGGATGCAGCCCGGAAGAATATGACCGGCACATATCAATGGTCATTCAGTCCGGGCCCAATATTATAATCGATGACGGAGGCGACATCGTACATGCCGTACATACATCGTTCAGGCATTTGATACCTGATATCATAGGGGGCTGCGAGGAGACCACGACCGGCATATTGCGTCTCAAGGCCATGGACAAGGCCGGGGAACTGGAATTCCCCATGGTTCTGGTAAATAATGCCAGGTGCAAATACCTTTTCGACAACCGTTACGGGACAGGCCAGTCGGTGTGGAACGGCATCAACCGTACTACGAACCTTATCGTAGCAGGGAAAAATGTCGTGGTGGCCGGTTACGGATGGTGCGGCAAGGGAGTGGCCATGAGGGCAAAGGGCCTCGGCGCATCAGTCATAGTAACCGAGATTGACCCTGTGAAGGCCGTTGAGGCCGTGATGGACGGTTTCAAAGTTATGACAATGGAGCAGGCCGCTCCCATCGGGGATATTTTCGTAACGGTTACCGGGTGCAGGGACGTGATAACTCCGGCTCACTTTGTAAGGATGAAAGACGGTGCGATATGCTGCAATGCAGGTCACTTTGATTGTGAAGTTGATGTTGCCGGCATAGCCGGGACAGCGACCGAGTCATGGAGGGCCCGTGAGAATATAACAGGTTACAGGATGCCTGGAGGGAATGCCGTCTACATCCTGGCGGAGGGCAGGCTTGTCAACCTGGCGTCCGGAGACGGACATCCTGCCGAGATTATGGATATGAGTTTTGCCATACAGGCGCTTAGCGCAAGGTATCTGGTGGAAAACAGGAAGAACCTGCATGGGAAACTTATAGACGTACCTCAGGAGGTGGATGAGGCTGTGGCCCGTAAAAAACTGGCTTGCTGGGGAGTATCCATAGATGTCCTCAGCAGTGCCCAGCGAAGGTATCTTAATATGTGAAAATACAACACAATATAATGTCAAAAGTCAGATTTTATAACGGTGACGATATCCCGTTGGAATTCCATAGAGCGAGGATAGTACAGAAAGTAAGGCTCCTGCCTGTTGATGAAAGGCTGCAGGCGCTGGAAAAGGCCGGTTATAATACATATCGCCTGGATTCGAGGGACGTATTCCTCGATATGCTTACCGATAGCGGGACGAATGCAATGAGCGATCTGCAGCTTGCGTCGATGATGCGTGCAGATGATGCGTATGCGGGGAGCGAATCATTCAGGAGGCTGGAGGATGCGGTACATGATGTACTGGGGAAGAAGTATGTAGTTCCTGCCCACCAGGGACGGGCGGCCGAGAATGTCATAATGCGTGCATTGCTGCGTCAGGGAGACATTGTGCCGATGAACTATCATTTCGGGAGTACTGTCAACCATATAACTCTCAATGGGGGAAAAGTTGTTGAACTCGTCTCCCCGGAGGCATTCGAATCGGCATCGGACAACCCGTTCAAGGGGAATGTGGATACGGTCAGGCTCGAAGAGTGCATAAACCGTTACGGAGCCGAAAAGATTCCTTTCATAAGGATGGAGGCGTCCACAAACCTTATAGGCGGGCAGCCTTTCTCGTTATCGAACTATTACCAGGTTCGCAGGATAGCAGACAAGTACGGGATCAGGATACTGCTTGACGCGACCCTTCTCGGCGAGAATGCCTATCTTGTAAAGCAGCGCGAGGCGGGTTACGGCGATATGGAGCTGAAGGAAATACTGCGTATTTTCTGCGATCTGGCCGATCTGGTTTACTTCTCGGCAAGGAAACTTACATGTGCGCGGGGGGCGCTTATATGTACTGATGATTTCCAGGACAAACTCAAACTTGACCAGGTGGTTTCCGTATTTGAAGGTTATGTGACATACGGAGGCATGTCCATGAAGGAAATCGAGGCTATTGCCCAGGGCCTGTATGAGGCTACCGATGAGGACTATATATCACAGAGCCCGTCGTTTATAAAATATTTTGTGGAGCATGCCGTAGAGATGGGCATTCCCATGGTCACTCCCCCCGGGGTGCTCGGGGCCCATATCGATGCCAAACTTTTCTGTGACCACCTGCCTGTTCAGGCGTATCCTGCCAATTCCGTGGTGGCAGGGTTGTATATATGTTCCGGAGTGAGGGGGATGGAAGGGGGGACGGCTTCCGAATATTCCCCGTCGGATCCCGGGCATATTGCGGATATGGAGCTTGTCCGCCTGGCGTTCCCGAGAAGGGTATTTACCCTTTCCCAGACAATGTTCACCCTTGACAGGCTGAAGTGGCTGTATGACAACAGGCGCCTGCTCGGCCCTATGGCCTATGACGATATCCCGGGCATGGTAAGGGGATTCCGTACTCCGCTCAAGCCTCTTACCGACTGGCCTTCCAGGCTTGTCGCCAAATTCAGGGAGGATTTCGGGGACAGTCTGTAGCGGGTCCCGTTATATTTCCATGAAAAAAATAGGAGGCCGACTGAGATACAGTCAGCCTCCCGTCATTTTGCAGAGGGTTGTCCTATCCTCTCATGTTAAGAAGTTCTATCATTTTGATGGCAGCTGTGGAAATCTTGGTCCCGGGACCGAAGATGGCTGCTGCACCGGCTTTATAGAGAGCATCATAATCCTGTGCCGGAATAACGCCTCCGACTACAACGAGGATATCATCCCTGCCGAGTTTGCGCAACTCTTCTATAATCTGGGGAACCAGGGTCTTGTGGCCTGCCGCAAGTGAAGAGACGCCGACAATGTGGACGTCGTTTTCTACTGCCTGTTTGGCCGCTTCTGCAGGTGTCTGGAACAAAGGACCCATATCCACGTCGAAACCGCAGTCTGCGTAGCCCGTGGCAACGACTTTGGCTCCGCGGTCATGTCCGTCCTGGCCGAGTTTTGCAATCATGATACGGGGCTGGCGGCCTTCTTTCCTTGCAAATTCAGCCACCATTTCCTTTGCTTTCTCAAACTCGCCGTCGTTTTTGACTTCTGAAGAATATACTCCTGTATTCATACGTATAACTGCTTTATATCTGCCGACAACTTTTTCGCAGGCGTCTGAAATCTCGCCCAATGTAGCGCGGTTGCGTGCCGCTTCCACGGCAAGTTCCAGAAGGTTGCCGCTCTTTGTCTCCACGGCTTTGGTTATGGCTTCAAGTGAGGCCTGAACCTTGGCATTGTCCCTGCTTGCGCGGAGAGCCTTTAGCCTGGCTATCTGAGACTCGCGTACTTTGGTGTTGTCGATGTCGAGAATCTCTATAGGGTCTTCCTTCTCAAGGCGGTATTCATTAATGCCTATAATCTTGTCGATTCCCGAGTCGATGCGCGCCTGTTTGCGTGCTGCAGCCTCTTCTATGCGCAGCTTGGGAATACCGGTTTCAATAGCCTTGGCCATACCGCCGAGCTGCTCGATTTCCTGGATATGCTCCCATGCCTTGTGGGCAATCTCGTCCGTAAGTGACTCTACATAGTAGGAACCGGCCCACGGGTCTATGCCGCGGCAGACGTTGGTTTCTTCCTGTATGTATATCTGGGTGTTCCTGGCGATACGGGCCGAGAAGTCGGTAGGGAGGGCGATGGCCTCGTCCAGGGCGTTGGTGTGGAGCGACTGGGTATGGCCGAGTGCGGCGCCCATGGCCTCGATACAGGTCCTTGCGACATTGTTGAAAGGATCCTGTTCCGTGAGGGACCATCCGGATGTCTGGCAGTGCGTCCTGAGTGAAAGGGATTTGGGGTTCTTGGGATTGAACTGGTTTACAATCTTCGCCCAGAGCATCCTTGCGGCACGCATCTTGGCTATTTCCATAAAGTGGTTCATCCCAATGGCCCAGAAGAATGACAGGCGGGGTGCAAATGCGTCCACGTCTATGCCGGCCTTGATACCGGTACGGAGATATTCAAGCCCGTCCGCGAGTGTATATGCCATTTCTATATCGCATGTGGCACCTGCTTCCTGCATGTGGTAACCGGAAATGGATATGGAGTTGAATTTGGGCATGTATTTGGAGGTGTAGGCGAAAATATCCCCGATAATCCTCATTGAGAACTCGGGCGGATAGATATAGGTGTTGCGGACCATGAATTCCTTAAGAATGTCGTTCTGGATGGTGCCTGCCATTTCTTCAAGTTTCGCTCCCTGTTCCTGGGCTGCCACTATGTAGAATGCCAGGACAGGCAGAACGGCACCGTTCATTGTCATTGAGACAGACATCTTGTTGAGCGGAATCTGGTCGAAAAGCACTTTCATGTCTTCCACGCTGCAGATGGATACACCGGCTTTCCCTACGTCTCCTATGACACGGGGATGGTCTGCATCATACCCTCTGTGTGTTGCAAGGTCGAATGCAACTGAAAGCCCTTTCTGGCCGGCTGCAAGATTCCTGCGGTAGAAAGCGTTTGACTCTTCGGCTGTGGAAAATCCGGCATACTGGCGTATTGTCCAGGGCCTCATGACATACATTGTGCTGTAAGGCCCGCGCAGGAAAGGCGGCAGGCCGGCAGCGTAGTTGAGGTGTTCCATATTCTGGGTGTCCTCAGCTGTATACATACCCTTGACATCAATATGCTCAGGGGTTTGCCAGATGTTCTGGTCTATTTTCAAGTCTTTGAAATTCGGTCTCATAATAAGGGCTTTTAAAGGGGTTTGATACCGAGTTTTGCCTGGTAATCCCTAAGGGTTTCCAGAACATTGCTCTTGACGCTAATGAAGTTGCTGATGCCTTTGCCTTGGAGTTCCTCTTTGCATGCAGGCTCTCCTGCTACTACGAGTATCGCTTTGTCTCCCAAAAGTCTGGCTATCTCAGGAACTGCTGCGGCATATTCATCGTCCGACGAGCAGGCTACAACGATCTCGGCTTTTGAAGCGATGGCGGCCTTTACACCTTCCTCGATGCTTTCGAAACGGTTGTTGTCGGTTATACGTATGCCGGCGACCGCAAAGAAGTTGGAAGAGAACTGTGCCCTTGCCCTGCACATGGCGAGATTGCCGAATGTAAGCATGAAGGCCTTGGGCTCCTTGCCGCTGCGGTCGGTGGCCAGCCTCAGGGCTTCGAATTCCTGTGCCACGCGGTAAGGCCTGAGCGGTTCCACATTGTCGGCCCTGTGGCATGCATGTGTCTCCACACGTTTGCCCATTACTGTAGGGATGTCTCTGGATACAATGTCTTTGGTAATCTCATCGGACGCCTTTTCTATAAAGTTGGGATACTGGTTGGTACCGAGTATGGTTTCCCTGCGGGTAGCCGCATTCTTGTCCTTTTTCTCTGAAACGGCCTTGATTTCCGACTGTATTTTCCCGGCCTTGAAATTGGCGATGAAGCCGCCTTCCTCCTCTGTCTTGCGGAACATGTCCCAGGCAGCGTCGGCAATTTTCTCCGTAAGCATCTCTATGTAGTACGAGCCTGCTCCGGGATCGGTGACCTTGTTGAATCTTGCTTCTTCCTTCAATATGTTCTGGACATTGCGGGCAATGCGGTTGGAAAAATCATTGGGAACGCGGAAAGACGCATCGAACGGGGTAACTTCCATATAGTCTACTCCGGCTATGGCGGCGCTCATTGCTTCCGTTGTACCTCTCAGCATGTTTACATACGAGTCATATACTGTCTGGTTGTATTCGCTCGTGGTGGCGCAGACAACCATTTTCTCGGCGCACTTGCAGTTGCAGCCGTAATTGTTAACTACATTTGCCCAAAGCATTCTTGCAGCGCGGAACTTGGCTATTTCCATGAAGTAGGAGCTTCCAACCCCGAACTTGAAATACATTTTCCCTGCAATCAGCTCTACCGGCAGCCCCATCTCGCTGAGACGCGAAAGATATTCGCTCCCTTCCGATATGGAGTATGCAAGTTCCTGTGTGGAAGACGCTCCGCAGCTGTTGAAGATAAAGCCGTCAATGGCGATTACCCTGATGTTCCTGTAGGGTGCTGCCGCCCTTATGCATTCGGCAAGACGGTTGAATGCCTTTTCTTCGCAGAAATGGCCCTTTCTCGTAAGTACGGATACCGGGGCGAAGTCAAAGAATGCCTTTACTTCGTCTTTGTCTGCATTTGTAGTGTCCACGTATCTGAGGAAGTTGTCCAGGGACTCGGAAGTCCTTATGCAGCATCCGCAAAAATGCACTGGTACAGTCTCGATTGCAATACCTTCGAGAAGCGTTGCAAAATCCCCGGTGGTTATTACCCTGTCCTCATCGATATGGAATCCGAGGGACTCGACGCCTTTTTCAAGCAGGAGTCTTGCTTCCCTGTTGGCTCTCGCGAAATCGTTGTCGCGGCAGCAGATGCTTTCGTGGATGAACCATTCGTTATCCTGTCTTGTTCCCCTTATGAAAGGGAATTCTCCGGGATGTTTGCCGGCATATTTCAGACCGGCAAGATCTTCGGCACGGTAATAAGGGCGGACGCTGAATCCGTCAATGGTACGCCAGACCAGTTTCTTTTCATAGTCGGCGCCTTTGAGGTCCTTCTTTATTACCTCTTCCCATTCCGACGTAGAGACGGGAGGGAATTCAGTAAATAATTTTTCTGCCATATTTTATCGTTTTATATAGTTTTGAAAAGTTTACAATAAGCTTTCGTCAACCGTGTATGGTACTGTTACTTTCAGGTCGGGATTGTTGTCCATGGCGCGTTTTATCGCGAACATGGCGCCTTTGTTCCTGGCCCAGCTTCGCCTTGCTATACCGTTGTTGACATCCCAGTAAAGCATTGACCTGATCCGGCGGTCCGATTCTTCACTTCCGTCGATTACCATACCGAAACCGCCGTTGATTACCTCTCCCCAGCCGACTCCGCCGCCG
>DVLA01000092.1 GCA_018715745.1 Candidatus Coprenecus stercoripullorum | reverse complement strand
CCAGGGTAGGGATGAAAATACGCGCTGACGGTCAGAAGACATTGAAATACAATGATAAGCCGTGTACAAGGTTCTCGGAGCATATAGGACGTCTTCCGATTGTCCCTGTATCTCCGGCAGACATGTCCCTGGTCAGTGACGCGGCCGAAGAGCGGAGGCGCTTCCTTAACGGCATGCTTTCGCAGATCGACAGGAATTACCTGAATTCCGTGATGTCCTATAACAAGCTGATAAAGCAGAGGAACGCCCTTTTAAGGCAGGGAGGAGTACAGGATATCCTGTTAGAGACTTTTACGGACAGGCTTGGTGTGTATGCGGGATATATACATGAGAAGCGGGCCTGGGCGGCCGGCCTTCTTACCCCTTTGGTAAGCGAATATTATTCCGCCCTTTCCGGCGGAAGGGAAGAAATAGGCCTTACTTATGTTTCCGAGTTGTCCGGGAAATCCATGCAGGAACTTCTGTCCGCCAGCCTTGCAAGGGACAAGGTGCTCGGGTACACTTCAACCGGGGTACACAGGGATGACCTGCTTTTTACGATGGACGGCCACCCGGTGAGAAAGTGTGCCTCACAGGGACAGCGCAAGTCGTTTTTAGTGAGTCTTAAACTGGCACAGTCCGTTTTGATGCACAAGGTTTACGGACATTCACCGCTGCTTTTGCTCGATGACCTTTTCGACAAGCTTGACAGGGAAAGGGTCGGGGCACTTGTGGATATGGTGGCGGGAGAGGGTTTCGGCCAGATATTCATTACCGATACCGATTATTCGGCACTGCAGGGGGTTACCAGGGCGTTTTCCACGCATTGCATGTTTATTGAAGCCTCCGGCGGAAATTTCAGGGAGGCTGTTTTATGAGGAAGGAGGAATGTGTGCCCCTGTCCGCAGTCCTGCGTGAGGTGCTCGGGGATCTCGGGCTTATGCAGGCATTCGTCTCGGCAGAAGTGTTCCTTGCCTGGAACGCCGCAGTTGGAGACAGGGTGGCGGAGTCCGTGCTTTCAAAGTATTTCAAGGACGGGAAACTGTACTGTACAATTGCCTCCTCGGCTCTCAGGAGCAGGCTTTATTATCAGAAGGACAGTATCCTGGATAAAATCAACGCCGTAATCGGTCCGGAGGTTGTGGTAAAGGATATTATATTGAAATGAGAGCATTGATAGACAAGGATATCCCTTTTGTACAGGGAGTCCTGGAACCGTTTTTCGATACAGTGGACTATCTTCCGGCCCGGGAGATAGACAATGCGGCGTGCAGAGGTGCGGACGTACTGGCCGTAAGGACACGCACCCGTTGCGACGAGTCGCTTCTGCATGGCACCGGAATATCCCTGATAGTTTCCGCCACTATCGGCGAGGACCATGTTGACCGGGAGTATCTTTCGAGACAGGGCATAGCTTTTGCCAATGCGCCCGGATGCAATGCCTGCGGGGTGATGCAGTATGTGCATACTTCCGTTTTTGTTCTGGCGGCAAGGAAAGGGATGGATCTGCGCGGGAAGGTTTTCGGCGTAGTAGGCGACGGCAATACCGGGGAGCGGGTTGCCCGTCTTGCCGAGTATCTCGGTTTTGAAGTGCTCAGGAATGATATAGACCTCTCCATTGGCAGGCCTGTAGTAGCTTTGGAGGAACTGGCTGCCCGGTCTGACATAATATCGTTCCATGTCCCTCTTGACGACAGTACGGCAGGCATGCTGGGAGAGAGCCTCCTGGACAGGCTTAAGGACGGAGCTGTCGTGATAAACGCTTCGCGGGGAGGGGTGTCGGACGAGGCAGCACTGCTGGGACACCGGGAAAGGCTCTCCGGGCTGATTCTGGATGTATGGAACGGGGAGCCGTCTTCGGTAAACCGGACTGCTGTCGATGCAGCCGATATTGCGACCCCGCATATTGCAGGATACTCCATAGAAGGCAAGGCCAATGCCTCTACAATGATTGTCAGGGCTATAGCCGCACATTTCCGCTTCCCGGCTCTGGCCGGATACCGGCCGGAACTACCGGCAAGGCCTTCCGTATCTCTGCAGCGCGGCCTGTTGTCGGACAGGTCCCCGTTTCTGGAATACATGCAGCGACAGTGCTCTCTGGCTGAAAGGATGCAGGAAGTGTTCCCCGTTATGGATATAGACAGACGTTTCAGGGAGGATACGGCTTCATTCGAGAAGCTCAGGACATCCTGCGGTTACCGGCACGAGTTCAGTGTCCCCGAATATATTTCAGGCCTTGCCGCTGTTACCGGGCGTATAGTTTAGACCATCCGGCCGCCGCTGAGCTCCAGCCGGTTGCGCGCACTCGGCCCGTAAGTGATTCGGTTTTTCTGTAAAACGGGTATAAACATCGGGAATATGTCTATTCTGCCATAGCCTGTTTCGCTGTATCCTTGCAACATAAATTGAAAGAAGGTATGAAAAAGACAACCTTGGCATTTGCTGCAATGCTTATGGCATTTGGAAACATTACACTTATGGCACAGAATAAAATAACCCAGACCGCAGGGCGTAACGCCCTCGGTGAATTCGCTCCTGAGTTTGCGGAGCTTAACGATGATGTACTTTTCGGCGAAGCGGTATGGAACGATTCCACGCTTTCGCTCCATGACCGCAGCATGGTGACTATCTCTATCCTCCTCGGCAAGGGGATGGTTGATTCCTCTTTCCGCTCGCACCTTGAAATGGGCAAGAAACACGGTATTACCCGCAGGGAGATAGCGGCACTGCTGACACAGGCCGCCTTCTATGCCGGATGGCCAAACGCATGGGCGGGTTTCCGTATGGCAAAAGAGGTCTGGGCGGATGACGGTGCGGCTACGGAAATGGAGCGTTTCCAGCAACAGATGATTTTCCCGATCGGAGAACCTAATACCGCATACGCCAAGTATTTCATCGGCAACAGCTACTTGGCTCCCATATCCGATTCACAGATTCCGTTCTCGAATGTGACGTTTGAGCCTGGTTGCCGCAACAACTGGCATATCCACCGCGCGACCAAAGGCGGAGGACAGATGCTGGTTTGCGTGGCCGGCAAGGGCTGGTATCAGGAGGAAGGGAAGCCCGCCGTACAGATGCTTCCGGGCGATGTCATACACATCCCGGCGAATGTAAAGCATTGGCACGGGGCGGCGGCTGACAGCTGGTTTGCCCACCTTGCCTTTGAAATCCCGGGAGAAAACGCATCCAACGAGTGGCTGGAGCCCGTTACCGACGAAGAATATAGCGTATTGGGAGAATGACTATGACGCTCGGAGAATTCAAGGATTTCGTAAGAACTGGCAGGCCGCTTGACACGGAAGAGATACATCAGTTCATGGACAGAATGGGCGGGGAGGCGCGGCAAACCACTTTCCGGCTGAATTCCGCCTATCATACCCCGGAAGAAATCAGGGATATCCTTTCCGGGCTTTTCGGAAAGGATGTCCCTGCCACGCTCCGCGTATTCCCGCCGTTTTATACCGATTTC
>DVLA01000091.1 GCA_018715745.1 Candidatus Coprenecus stercoripullorum | reverse complement strand
CGCCTATGTTGCAGATTGCAGGGTACGAACCGCCCCTGACTGTCGCCCTTATGCAATAGACCCCATCTCCTGGAATCATCTTCATCGGGTCATAAGTCTCTATATTGGCGGTCGGGAATCCGATAGTCCGGCCTATCATATTGCCCAGTACGACAGTTCCGCCGAGCATGTAGGGATACCCCAGCATATTGCCTGCGGCATGTACGTCGCCTTCGGACAGAAGCCTGCGTATCTTCGTCGAGGAAACGGCATTGCTGCCGGAAAGCACCTCCCCTACGGTTACCGGGCGTATACCGGCCTCCATGACCGTGCGCACCAGTTCCTCCTGACTTGTACACGAGGCATTGCCAAGGCGATGGTCGTAACCTATGACAAGAGATGTGACACCATATTTGTCCACGAGATAATCCCTGAGAAAGGATGACGCGTCCAGCCGGCTGAATGCTTTCGTAAACGGTATTACGTAAAACCTGTCTATGCCGAGGCTCCTGATTATCGCCTTTTTCTCTTCCAGCGTGTTCAGCAGCCTGAGCGCCTCCGCATCCTGCCCGAGGACAGTCCTCGGATGGGGCCAGAAAGTTATCACCGCACTCTCAAGCCCCTCATCTGCGGCTGTCCTGCGCAATATATCCAGAACAGCCCGGTGGCCCGCATGTACGCCATCGAAAAAACCTGTAGCCGCTACAACCATCTCACCAATTCTATATCCTGTCGGTGGGGCAGCAGGTCATTCTTGGCAAATACCCTCGCCGACAAATAATACACTCCTGTAGCGTCAGGCACCATGCGGCATCTGTAGACAGCCGTCCCGTCGCCGCTTCCGACAAACTCGAAAGCGAAACAGTCCCTCACGTGATACTCCCCCTTGGCATCCTGGCAGGCCCATACCATTTCGACGCCTATATCTTCCGGGGCGATGTCGCCGATAAACAGCTCCATCTTAAGTTCCAGTTCCTTGCCAAGCATGGGCTGCCTGCGCGAATCGGTCGGCCTCGTATAGTCCATAACCTCGATATACTGCCATCCGCGCCTGATATTCCTTTTCCAGAAGGCTATTTCCCTGGCAACCGCGAAATCGTCTGCTGCCAGTTTCCTGTGCCTTTCTCCCAGGGGAACGTAATACTTCTCCATATAGTCGGAAAGCATCCTGTTGGTAGTAAAATTGCATGCCACCTTGGCCACCGTATTCTTTATGCACCTTATCCATTCTTTGGGCAGTCCGGACTGGGCGTCCCTCCGATAGAACATGGGTGCAATCTCGTTTTCAAGGATGTTGTAAATCGACGCGGCATCCAGCTCGTCCTGGAAGTTCTGGTCATCATAGGTCTTTTCCATCGGGAGGGCCCAGCCGGCATCCTTACAGTATCCCTCTATCCACCAGCCGTCGAGCACGGAAAAATGCATCACACCGTTCATTACGGCTTTCTCTCCCGACGTTCCCGAAGCCTCCAACGGCCTCGTAGGGGTATTCATCCACACATCCACGCCCTGTACAAGTGTCTTCGCCAGATTCATGTCGTAGTTGGACAGGAAAACTATCTTTCCTATGAAACGGGGCATCTTGGATATGTCGATAATCCGCTTGATAAGGTCCTGCCCGGCCTTGTCTGCAGGGTGGGCCTTGCCTGCGAAAATGAACTGTACAGGCCTTTCCGGATTGTTGACAATCGAATCCAGCCTGTCAAGGTCCCTGAAAAGCAGATGCGCCCTCTTGTAGGTGGCAAAACGGCGGGCGAACCCTATGGTCAGTACGTCATCCCTCAATGTCTCCGTTATCATGACCATCTGCCTGGGAGAATAGTGGCTCGTTACGGCCGGATCGGATATGCGCTTGCGGACGCTCGCAAACAGCTTCTGTCTCAATTCCGTCCTTACGTCCCATATTTCGCCGTCGCTCACCTTGTAAATACCTTCAAAACACTTTCTGTCATAGTTGTGGGTGGCAAAGCGTTCTCCGAACACCCTCGCATGGATGGCTTTCCACTGCGGGGCTGTCCACGTAGGATAATGCACCCCGTTTGTAACGTATCCTATGTGAAGTTCCTCCGGAAGATAGCCCGGCCACAGGCCTCCGAGTATGCTGCGGCTGACTTTACCGTGCATCCAGCTCACGCCGTTGACCTCCTGCGAAAGGTTGCAGGCCAGGTTGCTCATGGAGAACTTTTCGTTTCCGTCTTCGGGATTCACCTTGCCCAAGGACATAAGCGTCTTCCAGTCAGTCTTGAGTCTCTGCGGGTAATGGTTGATATAGGTTCTCAGCATTTCCTCGCTGAAAGCGTCATGGCCGGCAGGGACAGGCGTATGGGTAGTGAACAGCGATGAACTCCTTACGAGTTCCAGGGCTTCCCCGTAGGAAAGATTATGCCCGTTTATGTATTCCCTCAGCCTTTCGAGACCGGTAAATGCAGCATGCCCTTCATTGCAATGATATACATCGCAGTCTATGCCAAGAGCCCTGAGAGCCCTTATACCGCCTATGCCGAGCAGCAGTTCCTGCTTGAGCCGGTTTTCCCAATCTCCCCCGTACAGATGATGCGTTATCCGGCGGTCCTCCGGCAGATTGTCCTCGAAATCGGTATCAAGCAGATAAAGTTTTGTCCTTCCGACATCTACCTGCCAGATTTTTGCGTATACGGTCCTTCCCGGGAACACAATGGATACGGTCACCCATTTCCCGTTCCCGTCTCTTACCGGCATGGCCGGAATCTTGTAGAAGTCCTGCGCCTCATATTCCGCAACCTGATCCCCCTGCACTGAAAGCACCTGCTTGAAATATCCGTATCTGTAAAGCAGGCCGACCCCTGTCAGGCGCACTCCCATATCGCTCGCTTCCTTAAGGTAGTCCCCTGCAAGCATGCCAAGGCCGCCCGAATAAATCTTCAGGGATGTGTCCAGACCGTACTCCATGCTGAAATACGCTATGGAAGGATATGCGGACGAACGTTCCGCGCCCATATAGGCATTGAATACTGATGTAACCCTGTCGAGACGTTCCAGAAAAGCCGCATCCTGCTCCATTTTCTTATAGTCTCCGAGGCTGAGCCTGTCGAGAAGGGCAATCGGGTTCTTCATGCAAGCCGTCCACAAGTCGGGATTTATGCTTCTGAAAAGATCTAACGCTTCTTCATTCCAGCTCCACCAGAGATTGCGTGAGATAATATCCAGATACTTCAGCCTGTCCGGTATTGTCCTGTTGACTATGACCCGGCTCCAGGAAGGCCTGTTAACGGTTATCCTGCTGTATTGGGCAGGCGTCCCGAGGCTGCTTTCGGGGAAATCCCCCATTACCGAGACGAATTTGCCTATGGCAGCCGAATAAGCCCGCAAATAATATTCTACATTGTTCTTCCACAGCGCAACCGATGACACTTCCACCGCATTCTCCCTGTATATGGCAAGATCCTCGCCGGACTGTCCTGAAGCCTGGTCTATCCTGGCAGCCACTGCATCGACTACAGATGCGTAGTTGGAATCATTCCGCTCTATTATGTCTATCGACGGCCTTTCGGAAGTAAAACGTTCCCTTACCCACAAACCGAAACCCGACAGGGAGGTGGTTACGGTAGGGACGCCGAATGCGAGAGACTCAAGCGGGGTATATCCCCACGGTTCGTAATAAGACGGGAATACAGTCAGGTCAAGCCCCGTAAGCACGTCGTAATACGGCATGTCCAGTATGCCGTCCTTCCCGTCCAGGTATGAAGGCACGAAAAACACCGACACCCTGTCGCCGGGACGGTTGGATATACCCAGGGCCTTCAGCCTGACAAGCACTGCGTCTGTCTCGGGGTCGGAAAGGTTGTGGGTGACGTTGGTCGTGTGGTCGGAGGCCTCCCCGCCGAGCCTTGCCGACAGGGCCTTGTCAGGGCCGTTGTGTCCCGAGGGCACGAAAACGAAGGCCGCTATCTTCCTTCCGTCCTTCCCTGACGCATTCAGTTTTCCCAGGGCATCGAGGAATACGTCTATGCCTTTGTTCCTGTACTCATATCTGCCGCTTATCGCTACAAGCAGTGCATCATGTATATCCTCGCCCGACATTGCCCCGGCAAGCCGGACAAGGCGTTCCCTCGCCTCATGCCTCTTCGATACAAGCGCGTCCCCGACAGGGACAATACTGTTGTCAAAGCCGTTAGGCGTAACAATATCCACATCCTTTCCAAGGAAAGCCTTGCATTCCCTCGCCGTAATATCGCTGACGGTGGTGAAAACATCGGCATTTTCCGCCGCGCATTTCTCAAGTGAATGCCTGGCAGTCACATTGAAATACTTCGCCTTCTCTTCCGGGTTGCAGTCGGCAATGCTCTCGTAAAGCTGTACATTATTGCAGGCAAGGCATCTTCCCAGGACGGTAGCATGTGTGGTGAATACCGTGGCCACCCTTGCTGAAACGCTTTTGAGATACAATATCCCGGCCCCTGTCATCCACTCGTGGAAATGGGCCACAGCCTTGTGGTGGGGTCTCAGGTTAAAGCGGACAAAACTTTCTATGACTTTCCCTGCAGCATATCCGAAAAGGGCCGACTCGATAAAGTCCCACTGTCCCGTCAGGGAGTCCAGCCTGAAACGGTTCCACAAGTCCGTAAATATGCCGTCCTTCTTTGATATCAGATAGGAGGAGTCCACAAGGATTGCTACGGGATTTCCGGGGATGTTCCATCTTCCCACCCTTATCCTGAGCCCTTCATCAGCAGCTGCAACTCTCCAGGTACGGAAGAGTATCGGATCCTCGTTGAATTCCGGGTTGCGGTCCGTATCCATCCACACGTCTGGTCCTATATATATGTGGCTGTTTTCTAATCTTTTCGCTATTTCATTGGATTTGGTGGAAAGCACAGTATGTATCCCACCGACTTTATTGCATACCTCCCAGCTTATTTCGAACAAACAGTCCGGAAGGTTTTTCCTGTCAATACTCATCTGTATTTATTACCGTTAATCTTGTTTGAGTCTGGCGTCAACCCTTAGCATAAAGTCGCTCAGAACGTTCATATAATTTATAAATGCCTCGTACGGGGTGTCATAAGGATTGAAATAACTGTGTACGGCCCCGTCCGAGAAAAATTTGGTGCACATATAGTAGAAGTGGTCGCTTTCCTGCAGCTTAAGGAAATCCGCGGACAGTTCCGGGTCGTCCGCCGCCGTAACCTTGTCACTCAGTGAATACAGTTTACTGAACGCCTCATTCTGCAGTTCATTGCCGAGCCAGGCGGTAGTATCCCTCTCCTCATCGGCCCACGAAATAGGGAAAGGCACGTTCAGTGCGGCCACCGGACTGTATTTCGCCGCAACCCGCGATGGAGTGGAAAATTCCATGTCGGTTTCGGAAAAGACGGCCTCCGGCAGATTTTTCATGAATTCGAATATTCCGCTGCCCGCCTGCTGGTGCTCCCCGAACGTCTCATAATCCATAAACAGGTTCACTACATTCCCGTCGGATACGGACTCTCTGAGGCTTGAAGCATATTTCCTGCAGTCCAAAGGCCAGCCCTGCCATGAAGTATCGGAAAATCTGAAAGCGATGTCGTCGCTCAGGCTGAAGTTTCTCAGAAGCAATTTCAGTTTCGGGTTTATGGCGTTTGTATATACATAGTTCGGCGATTTCCACCCGAGAATGTGCCGTGCCCCTTCGGTAAGCATGCAGGAATATCCCATCCGCGCCACCGCCGCGCCTATCTCGTCCGAATATATGAGTTCGGTATTCCGGAACGACTTAGGCTTTTTCCCGAAATACTCCTGCACCATTGCGGCGTGGAGGCCCACCTGTTTTTCAAATTCCTGCGCGGAAACAAGGGAAGCCAGTGTATGGGAATACGTTTCGGCTATGAACTCCACGCAGCCGGTACCGGCAAGTTCCCTGAAACTGTCTATTACTTCGGGGGCATATCTTTCCAGCTGTTCCATCACCGAACCCGATATGGAAAACGCCACCTTGAACTTCCTGCCGAAAGAAGCCGCCATGTCTATGAGCAGCCTGTTCATCGGCAGATAGCACCTGTCCGCCACCCTCCTGAGAATCGTCCTGTTTGCAAAATCATCATAGTAATACCGCTCGTTGCCTATATCGAAAAACCTGTACTGCCTCAGCCGGTCAGGCTGGTGCACCTGGAAATACATGCAAATAGAAGGTTTCGTATCCATAGCTGTACTATTTCATTAATGACAAATATATCTGCTTTACTTTCTGCGCCGCATTGTTCCATTTCAGCGCATTGACCTCCTCCAGACCGCATCTGGAAGCCATATTGCCCAGCGCAGGGTATCTGAGCAGGGCATAGATGGCATCTGCCATCGCATCTATGTCCCAAAAGTCTACCTTGATGGAATGCCTTAACACTTCGGCTACACCCGACTGCTTCGAGATAATGGCGGGCACCCCCGTCTTCATCGCCTCAAGGGGCGATATCCCGAACGGCTCCGAAACGGAGGGCATGACATACACATCGGAAAGGGCGAACATTTTCTGCACGTCGGCCCCTTTGAGAAATCCGGTAAAATGGAATCTGTCGGATATTCCCAGTTTGGCCACCCGCCTTATCGAACGGTTGAACAGGTCCCCGCTCCCGGCCATTACGAAACGGACATCCTTACAGCGCTGCAGGACTTTGGCCGCCGCCTCTATGAAATACTCCGGCCCCTTCTGGAAAGTAATGCGGCCGAGAAAGGTAACCACCTTTTCAGGGACGCCCCGGTGGACCTGAAGCCGGGAGCAGCCCGCGAAGTCCACCGCATTGTGTACGGTAACGACCTTTGACGGGTCGATTCCGTATCTGTTTATTACGGTATTGCGGGTAAGGTTGCTCACCGTCACAACCCTGTCGGCCTCCTCCATACCCATTTTCTCAAGGGAGTAGACTTCCGTATTTATATTCTCCCCGCTCCTGTCGAACTCGGTAGCATGCACATGGACCACCAGCGGTTTCCTGCTCAGTCTTTTGGCGGCTATCCCGGCAAGATAGGTAAGCCAGTCATGGGCATGTATGACATCGAAATCCTGCTGAAGGGCAATAGTTCCCCCCACAAGCGCATACCTTGCCACCTCCTCCATAAGGTTTACACCGTATTTCCCCGAAAACCTGTATTTACGCTTAAAATTGATTTTAAATTCCTCTGCCTGAACCTTCCTGTCCCTGTACACCATCTCGGAGAACCTTACCGGATCTATGTACGGGACCATGTTGCTCCCTATCCTTACAAAACTTACCCTGTCGAGAAATTCCATCGGACTGCACGAAAGGTCTGCGGCCTCCACATCGCTCGCATTGATTATCCTGGCCACCCTGCCGTCCTCATCCCCGGATGCCGACGGCATAACGAAAATCACATCCACTCCGTTATTGGCCAGTCCCTTGACCAGACCGTAACAGGCAGTACCCAGGCCGCCGGCAATATGGGGAGGGAATTCCCAACCGAACATCAGAACTTTCATTGTCCGTTATTTTTATAATTTTCCATAAGATATACAGCTCTCAGGAGGCCTCCGACAGCAACGGAACTCGATATGGCGCCGTGAGGGTTGTGTGGCGGGTCGCCGTCGTAAAGCTCGCAGATGGACCCCACGCCGTGTACGGTCATGTCTTCCTCGAAGGCATTCACCAGAGTCCACGCCTTCTTAAGGAAAAGGTCCCCGTACAGTTTAAGGCATGTCTCGATATAGAAAGGCAGAAGCCATACCCGGGTAGAACCCTGATGGTAGGCCAGGTCTCTCTGGTGCTGGTTGCCGTCGTATATACCCTTGTAGAGCGGATTCTTCGGGGAGAGAGTCCGCAGTCCGCGGACAGTGAGAAGCTCCCTTTTCACATGGTCCATCACGGAAGCTTTCTGTTCTTCCGTAAGGGGGGAATAATCAAGGCTGCATGCTATAACCTGATTGGGACGGGAGAATATGTTCCTGCCGCTGTGGTCCACGTAGTCCGCAAGGTGCCCTCTTTCCTCGCACCAGAAAGTACGGCTGAAACATTCTTCTACAGATCCGGCGATACGCCTCCAGCGTTCCAAGGAAGCCGCATCATCCCCGTAGGCCGAACCGTTATCTATAAGATAGCGGAGTGCATTGTACCACAACGCATTAACTTCTACCTGACATCCTCCCCTTTCAGTTATCGGGACTCCGTTGTCATCGTAGGCGTTCATCCAGGTCATCGCCACTCCCTGCATCTTCGCATATAACAGTCCGTTTTCCTGCAGGGTCACTCCCATCCTCCCGCCATCGGCAAACGAGCGGGCGATACCCTTCAGTTTTGCGCCGAACTTTCTCCATGCCCCTTCGGGATTTCCGGTATAGCGCACATACTGCTGTACGGCCCAGAACATCCACAATGCCGCATCGGCCTGACGCGAACCGTTGTATATCTGACGCCGGTATGTCTTGAAAAGCGAGGACATCACTTCTTCGAACGTCCGGATATCCCCGTCCCTGAAAAGAGTTATGCCCGGAAGGGCTATCAATGTCTCTCTCAACCCTTTGCCCAGCCACGTATATCCGGAATATACCTCCTTGAGGCCATTGGAGGACACTATGAACTGTCCTGCTGCATGCTTCAGGCAATTCAGATAGCTGTCCCGCAGGGGCCTCATGCGGATATTGTCATTAAACACCCTTGTAAGCCCCCTTGCAGCCACTTCGGAGGTAGATACGGACAGCACTACCGGAACACCCTTTTCTATGGGAAGTTCAAAATACCCCGGAGCATACAGGTCTTCCCTGTAGTCGAAACCCCTTCTCTGTTCTTCCTGGTATACCACCCCGTAATACCACAACGGCCGGTGTACATACCCGCATTTCCTGTTGAGCTGTATCTTCAGCTCGGGAAAGTCCCTGTACATCCTGAAGGAAGCCCCGTTTTCAACCGGGACATATCCGGTATCGGCCTCGGGATTCGACCTTGTCAGGGCATGTATCTCCCTGTAGGCAAGGAACGGCCTGAGACGCAAAACTGTCGGGGAATGGGCCTCTAACAGTTCGTATTTCACAAGCAGCTGCTCCCGGTTGTGCAAAAAAAGCACCGATTTCCTGAACAGCATCCCCCCTACCCTGTAGGTCAGGGCACAGGCCCTGTCAAAGTCCAGATCGACTATATATTTATGTCCTCTGGGCTCATATATATTTTTCCCATAGCACCTTATACCCAGATTGAACTCTTTTCCGTGCTGTATCAGCGTCTCATCCATGGAAGAAAGCAGAACATACCTGCGCCCCTGGTATTTATCAACGGGCAGCACGAACAGTCCGTGGTATTTGCGAGTATTGCACCCCACAATCGTCGTATTGCAGTAACCACCTGTCCTGTTAGTCAGCAGGACTTCCCTCGGCAGGGAATATTCCAGATTGACCAGTTCGGATTTGTCGAAATTCAAATAAGACATATATCAGGTTCAAATTCTTTTCATCAGTCTCAACACTACAGCCGACCGGCTGGGCAGATAAAGCGGGAGCTCGTCCGCCCCCCCGGACCTTGCCGTACAATGGGTGACATCCCTGTCATTGCGCCCGAAACCGTCGAATGCGGGGTCATCGGTGTCCAGCACTATCGAATATACGCCTGCCGGAGCCCTTAACCTGAAATCAGTGAATGACATAACTGGATTGAAATTAAATGCAAATATAAACATTCCCCGGCCAAAAATCAAAACTTTCCGGGTCTCGTCGGCACACAGCAGAAAAGGCTTTCCGGAAAGTATCCCGTTGCCGGAGACAAGATGCACCATGGCCCTGTCGAAATCCCACAGAGCCCTGTAGTGCAGATCAGGGTTGTCTACAAGCGACCATTGCCTCCTCGCATAAAAATACGACCATCCGTTCCCTTCCCGTGGAAAGTCTATCCACTCGGGATGGCCGAACTCATTCCCCATGAAATTAAGGTAGCCGTCTCCCGCCGTACCGGCTGTAACCAGCCTTATCATCTTGTGGAGGGCAAGTCCCCTGTCCACTACGGGGGTACTGTCCCCGCGGCTCATCAAGGAATACATTTCCTTGTCCATAAGCCTGAATATGACAGTCTTGTCACCCACCATAGCCTGATCGTGACATTCGACATAACTTATCGTCCTCTCATCCTCCCGCTTGTTTGTAAGCTCGAAATATATCTCCCCCATACTCCAGTCCTCGTCCCGCCTTTCCTTTATCCACTTGATCCAGTGGTCGGC
>DVLA01000090.1 GCA_018715745.1 Candidatus Coprenecus stercoripullorum | reverse complement strand
TCGTGGGCTCGGAGATGTGTATAAGAGACAGCCTCTATAGAGGATTCACGTATGGAGTACACGGTATTGGCGGCAACCGAAAATGACATCATCCCGTTCCCGTCAAACTCCACGCCGGTTATCCACTCCGCCGCAGGTTTGCCTTCCGGCTCTATCCCGGACAGAGAGTTTGTTACAGCATATCCTACAGTATACGTCCCGGCATCGGATACAACTTCGAGAGTATCCTGCGCGAGATTCAGGGATGTTTCAAGTACGGTAACGGAACATGCGGCCGACAAACCCTCGCACGTAACGGTTATCACGGCATCCCCGGCGGAGACAGCAGTGACATTCCCTTCACCGTCGACTTCAGCTACCGACGGACTGTCGGAAGAGAAGCCGATTGTTCCGTAGGCAGCATTCTCAGGATAGACTGTGACCTTAAGCCTGTATACTTCCGATATACGCATCTCGAGATTTCCGGGCTCAACGCTTATATCCTCTACAGGAACCGCGGAAGGAACATCCGGAGTGTTTTTTTTGCATGACGACAAACCCGTAAGAATGAAAATGGCAGCCCCTGCCATCAGGTAAGTAAAAAAAGATGTTTTTAGCATGGTGGTTGATTTTTAATGTTACGGCACAAATATACACCCCACACAAATGCCTCTCCATGCGTTTTTATCCGTATAATTGAAATTTAATGCAGACGTATAAGATTTGTAACAATACTCAGTGCCTGGAAGGATGGGAAGCATTCCTGAAGTCACCCGGCGTCAGTCCCGTCTCCCTGTAGAAAGCGGAATAGAAAGTCGAGTCGGTATTGTAGCCGAGCATTGATGCAAGCTGCTTGAAGGGAATCCTTTCCTTTGACGAGGACAGTATCGCCGTAGCCTCCCTTATCCGGTACATGTCAAGATACCGGTAAAAGGACATTCCAGCATATTTGTTGATAGACGCCGAAACATAGGTTTTGTTCGTGCCGAGAGTATCGGCTATCATCTGCAGGGAAATATCGTTTTTGAGATACATTTTCTTTTCTGACATCAGGGCGTCTATCCTGCAGAACAGGCCATAATCGGCATACTCCTTGCCATGATTCCTTTTCTCGCAGGCCAGGGCCGAAGCCAGTTTCTCCTGGCTCTCGAAATATCTGTCGACAAGCTTCCTGTTTGCGATTTTCTGTTTCCTTGCATACACACATACAATCACTGCAACCGCCGCAACAATACAAAAGGCCATGACGGCAACCGTATTGGCCTTCTCTTTTTTCATTATGGCAAGCTCCTTGAGCATAATCTCCCTGTTATGCAATTCCTCGTCATAGGAGCGCAGAAGGTTGTTGAACTCCCTCTCCCGCTCCATATTCGAGACGCTGTCCTGAAAGGCGATATGCCTCATGGCAAATGTCAGCGCATGCGGATAGTCCCCGCGGGAATGGTACAGTTCCGCAAGGCTTTTCAGAAGTTCCTGCCGGAATGTAAGATACCCGCAGTCATAGGAATACGCAAGCCCTTCGGTAAAAGTCTCCAGCGCCTTGCCGTACATGCCGGCCGCGACGCACCACCGCCCGTATTTCAGATAAAGCGATATCGCCGCCTCGGGATCCGCATTTTCCACATACAGGAACGCCTTTGAGAAATACTTTCCCGCAAGGGCCGTATCCCCTGCGGACTCTTCAAGTTCCGCGTGGAGGATATATATCGGAGTATACATCGAAATCAGGTCATTTTCCACAGCGATGGACTTGGCTGAATCCAGATACTCCAAAGCGAGGCTGCAGCGGGATGACAGAGAGTACATCTGGGCAAAAGACAGAGCAAGGCTGGCCCTGTAATACGGACCGATGTCCCCTTCATTCGCTACCTTTTCAGCCTGAACGGCATACTGTATGCCGGAAGGGTCGGACATCGTATAGAATAGCAGGACGATATTCAGAAGCAGGGTCAGTTTTCCCTGCACGTATCCGCTGTCGGAAATCTTCGCATAGCCTTCGATATAATATCTCATGGCCCTTGCATAATTGAGCTCCGACACGACCGAGTATATCCCGCAGGTATTGCTCGTCATGGCCGTCAGCCTCGGATCTGAAACCCTGTCCATAAAAGGTTCAAGATAATCAAGGTAATATTTTACCGAATCAAAGTCGGAAGATGTGAAGAGCCATGCCTGGGCCAGCGATGCCGCCGAATACAATGCCGTATTGGTATCCGAGACACTGACGGCATGCCTGAAGACAGGCGTTGCGCAGATAATCAGGGAATCAAGCTGGCCTGTCCTGCTGTAATGCACCCAGTCTCCATACTCGGCCACATCCGTTACCGGCGTCAAACCGTCGGATGAAGACGGCCCGCCCGTTCCGCTACTGCATGCAGCCGACAGAAACAATATTGAGAGCAGTGATATAAGGGCTGCCTTACAACGTATTCCAGCCATCGGCAGTCCTTTTGAAAGATTCCCCAATACAGGCAGATATGTCAGCACTGTTCATGGCTTCCATACCTGACTTTTCCATTGCAATATCTCCGGCCAGGCCATGCAGCCATACCCCTGTAACGGCCGCTTCCCTGGAAGCGTATCCTGAGGCCAGAAGGCCGGTAATCAGCCCGGTCAGCACATCGCCGCTGCCGCCTTTGGCCATGCCGGGATTTCCGCTGCCGTTAAATTCTATGGTACCGTCCGGTGACACCACCGCCGTATGCGCCCCCTTAACGACGATGCAGGATGACAGACGCCTGGCAAGACGCACCGCCTTGTCCATCCTGTCGCAAGGTCCTGACCAGTCCCCTACAAGCCTGCGCAACTCTCCAAGATGCGGCGTAAGAATGGAGCCGGGCGGAATGGCCGTCAACAGTTCCCTGTGTCCGGCAATTATATTGAGCGCATCCGCATCAAGCACTGTTTTCAGGCCGCAGTCCAGAAGCTTGGCCAGCGCTGCCGCAGAACGGTCGGAAGTACCGAGTCCGGGGCCTGCCCCCACTGCCGAATATCTGTCCATCGAAACGGGAAGCGACGAGAAACAGTCCTCCGAATCGGTGCTGACTATTGCCGAAGGGCAGGTTGCATGTATGACATCAGCCCCGCAAGCCGGCAGATGAACGGTTACAATGCCGCATCCCGACCGCAGTGCCGCTCCGGTGGAAAGGACGGCGGCGCCCGTCATCCCTTTCGAGCCGCAGACCAACAATGCATGGCCGAAATCCCCCTTGTGCGCAAATTCCGGTCTTGCGCGGAGCAACCTGCGTACAGCCGTAATATCCGTATAATAATAATCCGAACCGGCACTCCGGAGATAGCTGCTGTCGAGTTCCAGCGGCGCTACTACAATACGACCGGCCGACTTGCCCGTCTCCGGCAGCAGGAGCGACAGTTTAGGGAATGCGACGGTAACCGTCACATCGGCTTTGACCGCTTCAACATGTTCCATAGACCCGTCCGGTTCAGTCATCAGTCCGGAAGGCATGTCTATAGCCACCGTCCTGCATCCGGACGCATTGATACGCCGTATCGTTCCGAGCGGCTTTCCCCTTGCCGCCGATACCGTACCAGTTCCGAGAACGGCATCTATGGCAACGGCATCGCCGGACTCTATCGAGGCCCAGTCGAAATCCTCCTCCCGGACAGACCTTACCCCGGCCGGAAGCCTTTCGAGATAAAACCTGGCATCCCCTGACATGTCTTCCGCAGCATAGAGCAAAACTACGGTACAATCGTAGCCGCAGGACGACAGCAGGCCGGCCACGGCAAGGCCGTCCCCACCGTTATTGCCTTTCCCTATAAAGAAATACAGTTTCCTGCCTGCAGGAATCAGCTGCCCGAGCTTTGCGGCAATGGATTCGGAAGCCATGCCCATAAGGACATGCGGCGCTATCCCAAGGCTCGAGGCTGTAATCCTGTCGGCCTGCCTTATCTGCTCGCCTGTAAGAATCTTCATTTTTCCTCTATGGAAATCCGGAATATGCGTGGCCAGTATTTGCCCGTAACATACACGGAACCGTCCGCTGCATTGTAGGCTATGCCGTTAAGCACATCTACATTGCCCAGTTTCGGGATACCGTCCAACAGCCGCGTACAGTCAATACGGCCTGTCACCTTTCCCGTCAACGGGTCAATAATCAATATGTGGCCTGAACCGTACAGGTTGGCCCATATGCTTCCATCTATGTATTCAAGTTCGTTTATATTGTATACCGGACGTCCGCCCAATGTTACCTCTACGGTCCTTCCGGCGATAAAAGTCACAGGGTCACGGAATGTAAGCGTAGATGTCCCGTCGCTCATTATCAATGACTCCCCATCGGTCGTAAGTCCCCATCCCTGTCCCCTGTAACGGAATTCGGCCAGTTGTTCCATCTCGGACAGGCTGTAGACGAAACATGTCCCCTCATGCCATGTCAGAATATACACCCTGCCGTCAAGGGCACACGAACCTTCTATAAAATATTCTTCCGGAAACAGATGCGACCACATGACTTTCCCGGTAGTCAGGTCGACTTTTCTGAAAGACGATTCCCCGTACTGTCCGGTACTTTCATAAAGGGAGCCGTCATAGAAAAACAATCCCTGAGTATAAGCCGAAACATCATGGCGGTATGATTCCTCGACCTTTGCCCTGTAATCCTTCACGCCGGTCTGCGCGAAAACCGCACAGGCCTGGATAAAGAGCAGGAATGATATGACGGCCGGCTTCAGAATCATCCTTCGGCCGATTTGGATTCGCGGTATTGCATGGCAGCCTTAACGAAGGCAACAAAGACAGGCTGCGGATGCTCGGGCGTGCTCTTGAACTCCGGATGGAACTGCACCCCGATGAAGAAAGGATGGCTGTCAAGCTCTACTATTTCCACAAGCCCCGTGTCGGGATTTCTTCCGCTCGTTCTCATCCCGTGACTGTTGAGGGCCTCTACATATTCGTTGTTCAGCTCATAGCGATGCCTGTGGCGCTCGCTTATCATCTTCTTTCCGTAAATCCTGTAGGCAAGCGAGCCTTCTTCGAGTATGCACTGGTATGCCCCGAGCCTCATCGTGCCGCCTTTGATGGTAGTTGTCTTCTGGTCCTCCATAAGGTCTATGACGGGATACGGGGTGGTACTCTCCACCTCCGCGGACATCGCCCCTTCAAGGCCAAGCACATTTCTTGCGAATTCCACAACAGCCATCTGCATGCCGAGGCATATTCCGAAAAACGGCATGGAGTGTTCGCGGGCGTAGCGTATCGCCTTTATCTTCCCTTCCAGTCCCCTCTCACCGAAGCCGGGGGCGACCAGAATGCCGTCCATTCCGGACAGTTTGTCCTCTATGTTCTCATCGGTAATGAACTCGCTGTGTACAGGTATAACCTTCACCTTACAGTCATTGGCGGCACCGGCATGTATAAAGGATTCCAAGATGGACTTATATGCGTCCTGAAGCTCGACATATTTTCCTACAAGCCCTATATTCACCGTCTTTGAAGGATGTGACAGTTTGTCGAGGAAGGCCGTCCATCTGCCCAGGTCGGGCTCGGGCAGACCCGAGAAGCCGAAATTCTCCATCACAATCTCATCCAGTTTTTCCTCCTTCATCATAAGGGGTACCCTGTATATGGTATCGGCATCTATCGATTCTATTACGGCGTTGGGCTTCACATTGCAGAAAAGGGCCAGTTTCTTGCGTATTTCAGGGGTAAGGCTGTGCTCGGTCCTGCAGATCAGTATGTCTGGCTGCACCCCGTTCTGCTGCAACTGCTTGACGGAATGCTGGGTAGGTTTGGTCTTAAGTTCTTTGGCCGCACTCAGGTAAGGTATGAGTGTCAGATGTATCACAAGACAGTCTTCGTCGGGCAGCTCCCACTGTATCTGCCTTACAGCCTCCACAAAGGGCAGGGACTCTATATCCCCTACCGTCCCTCCTATCTCTGTTATGATGACATCGTATTTTCCGCTCTTGCCCAGCAGGAAGATGCGCCTTTTGATTTCATCGGTAATATGCGGGATAATCTGCACCGTCTTCCCGAGGAAGGCCCCCTGCCGCTCCTTGTCTATGACACTTCTGTATATCCGCCCCGTAGTGACATTATTGGCCTTGGAGGTATATGTCCCGAGAAACCTCTCATAATGCCCGAGATCGAGATCGGTTTCCGCCCCGTCTTCGGTCACATAGCATTCGCCGTGCTCGTACGGGTTCAAAGTACCCGGATCGACATTGAGGTAGGGGTCCAGTTTCTGTATAGTCACCTTGAGATTCCGGGACTGAAGCAGCTTTGCCAGCGAGGCTGAGATGATGCCTTTTCCGAGTGAGGATGTTACGCCACCCGTAACGAATACGTATTTAGTAGACATAGAGATGATATTTGCTTTACGGGGGAGCAAAGTTAGTCCAAAAAAACTATCTTTGCAACCAGTTTATCGGCCTCATAAAATGAAAGAGCTCACAACTGAATATGAGATAAGCAGTTCACATGTTGACTGCCGTATGCATTACAAGGCGTCAGCCCTTATGTGCGACATGCAGGAGGCAGCCAACAAGCACGCCTCGGCCATCGGCTTCGGCTACGGCGACCTTATAAAGGACAACTGCGTGTGGGTAATATCCAGAATAAAAGCCAGGTTCCTGCGCGCCCCGCTATGGGAAGAGAAAGTCCGAATGACAACCTGGCACAAAGGCATGGAGGGGATTTTCTCCCTCAGGGATTTCGAAGTGCGTTCGGCCGCTGACGGTTCCGTGCTGGCGGCAGCCACGAGTTCATGGCTTATAATGGATGTGGCATCCAGAAAGCTGATAAGGGCAGACCACCTGCTTCAGGACAAGGGGATAGCCACGATGTACCCGAAGAATGCGCTCGAGCCCTCGTGCGGCAAGCTCAGGACGCCTGCCGGATGCAGCATGGTCTCGTCACGCACGGTACATTTCTCCGACACCGACTTCAATATGCATACCAACAATTCCAGGTATATCGACTGGGCGCTCGACTGCATAGGGGCGGACATCTTAAAGTCGGGAGACATCGATGAATACCAGATAAACTTCAACCACGAGACCGTCCCCGGCGACACGGTGGACATGTATATGGCCGAAAAGGAAGGAAACGGATATTTTATCGAGGGCCGCAAAGGAGATACAGTAATTTTCCAGACATTTATAAAATTCAGATAGAAGTGGACCGCCAGACATACAACATAGTACTGATCACAATGGCCGTACTGGCCGTAATAGTATTCATTGCACTGCAGTATTTCAAGGCCGGGTACGGCTACCTCAGGGACGGGAAATGGGGACCCATGATAAACAACAAGGCCGGATGGGTAGCCATGGAACTGCCCGTATTCGCAGCCATGCTTGCATTCTTCCTGTACGAGAAGAAATACACCGACCTTACCGTAACCATAATGACATCTCTTTTCCTGCTGCACTATTTCCAGCGCTCCCTGGTTTTCCCGTTCCTTATGAAAGGAAAGACCAAGATACCGGTTGCCGTAGTACTTATGGGAATAACATTCAACCTTGTAAATGTCTACATGATCGGAGGATGGCTTTTCGTATTCGCCCCGGAGGGCTATTACGGCAAAGAATGGCTCGACTCTCCCCAGTTCATCATCGGCACCGCTGTCTTTTTGCTCGGAATGGCCATCAACCTGCACTCCGACTACATCATAAGGCATCTTCGCAAACCGGGTGACACGAAGCACTACATACCGCGCGGAGGCATGTTCAAATACGTGTCATCCGCCAATTATTTCGGGGAAATAACGGAATGGTTCGGTTTCGCCATACTCACATGGTCCGTTCCGGGGGCGCTTTTCTGCCTCTGGACATTCGCGAACCTTGCCCCGAGAGCCAACTCGCTGTATAAAAAATATGCGGAGGAGTTCGGGACTGAATTTACATCCCTCAAAAGGAAAAAAGTTATCCCTTTCATATATTAGGCAATGGAATCCAAACTGTTCACCCCGGCGAAAATAGGACCGGTCGAATTAAAAAACAGAGTAATAAGGGCATCCGCATACGAAGGGATGTGCGACGGGCACGTTCCCACCCCACAACTCAAAGAATACCATACCGCATTGGCCAAAGGCGGAGTCGGGATGACCGGGGTCGCCTACGCCTCCGTTTGCAAAAGCGGACTGTCGTTCCACAGGCAGTTATGGATGAGGGACGAAATAATCCCCGGCCTGAGGGACCTTACGGATTCCATACATACCAATGGAGCAAAAGCCTGTATCCAGCTCGGCCATTGCGGCAATATGTCCCACAGGAGATATTGCGGACAGAGGCCGGTAGGGGCCTCAGGCGGGTTCAATCTGTACTCCCCCACCTTCGTCCACGGCTTGCGCAAGGATGAAATAGAACAGATTGTCAAAGACTTCGGAAACGCAGTAAGAATCGCCAAAGAGGGCGGATTCGATGCAGTGGAAATACACGCCGGTCACGGCTACCTTATTTCACAGTTCCTTTCCCCGTATACAAACCACAGGAAGGACAGCTTCGGCGGTCCCCTCGAAAACAGGATGCGCTTTATGGACATGGTCATGGAGGAAGTGATGAAAGCGGCCGGAGATGACATTGCCGTACTCGTAAAAACGAATACGCGCGACGGTTTCAAGGGGGGGCTGGAGGTAGAGGACTGCATCAGGGTAGCCAAAAGGCTTCAGGAAGACGGGGCCCAGTGCCTTGTACTAAGCGGCGGTTTTGTGAGCAGGGCACCGATGTACGTAATGCGCGGCGCCATGCCGATCAGCGTACTGACCGGGTACATGCCGTGGAAGCTGTGGTGGCTTAAACTTGGCGTAAACATGTTCGGGAAATTCATGATAAAGGACGAGCCGTTCAAGGAGGCATTTTTCTTCGATGACGCCATGCTTTTCAGGGAAGCCATAGATATTCCGCTGGCCTTTGTAGGAGGCCTCAACTCCCTTGCGTCCATAAACAAAGTGCTTGATGCAGGTTTCGAATTCGTGGAAATGGCACGTCCACTGGTTTACGACACCGATTTTGTGAACAAGCTCAAGGACGGTACATGTACGGAAAGCGGGTGCAGACACGCGAACTACTGCGTGGCAAGAATATGGAATTACGATATGCAGTGCCACGAGAACTGTCAGCTCTCCCCCCGTATGAAACGCGAGGTGGAGCGCAACATTAAGAAATATTATCATAAAGGTTAAAGATATATTTTCGGGCAGATTTTTGCTATCCGATGAGGAAGGATACTGATGTTATCTGACGAAGAGGACAGGAGAAAGATGCCGAAAAGCTGCTTTAAGGCGGGACGCCCTGTCGCTGCCCTTGCGGCAGAGGAAAGTCCGGGCAGGAAAGAGCACCGCACTGTGGAAAGCACAGGTAGGCGAAAGTTTACGTCACGGGTAACAGAAAACAACCGCCCGTAACCGGGTAAGGGTGAAAATGCAGGGGTAAGAGCCTGCAGTTCCGGACGGCGACGTCCGGGGCGTATCCGGCTGCGGCCTGCAAGGCCAAATATACCGGCAGTCAAGGGCTGCTCGTCCGATGCCGGGGGGTAGGCTGCTCAGATAAATGACAGGGGCCGGCGGCATGCCGGTACAGAACCCGGCTTATAGTCCCGCCTTTTTTTAATTAATCAGGTTTTACAACAAAATGGACAGACTACGACTTCTTACCCTATCCGCCGTACTTTTCGCGGCAACAGGAGCTGCAACTGCCCAGAACGGCATCAATATCATTGAACGGAACTCATTGCCGGATATTACCGCCAGGGTGGACGCTGGAATTGAAATCCCGCTTTTCGACGACTTTTCGTTCATTGCCAACAATGAACTGCGTTTCAGGGACAACGTTTCCAAAATAGACCGCAACTACCTTCTCGGCGGATTTTCTTATGAGACATGCGATTACTTCTCGATAGATGCAGCCTACATATTCATGTCGGTGCTAACGCTCGATGATGCATCCTACAAGGAACACTGGGAGTTAAGGCACAGGGTCTATCTCGACCTTAAAGGGAAACTGGAGCTCGGTAGATGGAATCTGTCCCTGACCGAAAGGCCTTTGGTCAACATACGCCCCTGGGGGCCTGACCCCATGGCCCTTCCGAAGTACGAATGGCTGATACGGTCAAAGTTGCAGGCAGAATACGAGATTCCCAAAACCGAACTCTCCCCTTTCGCCTTCACTGAAATCTCGAATACGCTGAATACGGGAAAATACGGAGGAGGCCCCTTCGTAGACAGGATACGCTTCTGCCTCGGCCTGGCATGGGAAGTTTCCGACCTGAGCGAAATCGAGATATATTACTATTTTGACATCCGGAACTCCAGAGACGTGGATTTCACGCACGGAAGCGACGGCTCGATATACGGGATATTTCAAACCAGGAAAAGGCAGTATATACACGTATTCGGGCTCTCCTTCAATTTCAGCCTCGAAGACTGAATACCCGACCGGGCCTACAGGGTCCCTGCAAAACGGGCGATGCGTTCCCTGGCGTAATTCAATGTAATCCTGAACGACTTCCTTCCGCTTCCGGGCAATTCGTACATGGAATCCGTCATGAGAGCCTCGCAGATAGAACGCAGCCCCCTTGCCCCAAGCTTGTATTTGAGGGCGGTATCCACTATCAGGCCCAGCACGTCTGGCTCTATTGACAGCTTTATGCCGTCCAGCATGAAAAGTTTCTGATACTGTTTGATTATGGCATTCTTCGGCTCCGTAAGTATCCTCAACAGGGCATCCCTGTCCAAAGCGTCAAGGTAAGTCACGACGGGAAGCCTTCCTACGATCTCCGGTATCAGGCCGTATGACCTGAGGTCCTGAGGCGCTATGTACCTTAACAGGTTGTCCTTGTCAATCCTGGAATTCTTCTCACGGGCCCCGTAACCGACAATATTGGTATTCAGGCGCTGGGATATCTTCTTCTCTATGCCTTCAAAAGCGCCTCCGCATATAAAGAGGATATTGGTGGTATTTACGGCAATCATCTCCTGTTCAGGATGTTTCCGTCCTCCGGCCGGCGGTACGTTTACGACAGAGCCCTCGAGAAGCTTGAGCATGGCCTGCTGTACGCCCTCTCCGGAAACATCCCTCGTAATAGACGGATTGTCACTCTTGCGGGCGATTTTGTCTATCTCGTCAATGAAAACGATGCCGCGCTCGGCCTTTTCCACATCATAATCCGCCTCCTGCAGCAGACGGGACAGAATACTTTCGACATCCTCTCCCACATATCCGGCCTCAGTCAGTACAGTAGCGTCCACAATCGCAAAAGGCACATTGAGCATCCTTGCAATTGTCTTTGCCAGCAATGTCTTGCCTGTACCTGTGGGACCGACCAGCAGGATATTGGATTTCTCCAGCTCGACATCCTTTTCTGTCCGGCAGGCCTCGTTGATTCTCTTGTAATGGTTATAGACCGCAACCGCAAGCGACTTTTTTGCAGCATCCTGTCCGATAACATACCCGTCGAGATATTCCGTTATCTGTCTCGGCGTATATTCCAGGCGCTCGCACTCCGAATGGCCCTTACGGACGGAATGCGGCAAAATGCCCTTGCCTATGGCCTCGCGTACATAATCGGATATGGACATCGCGCAGCCGACGCATATCGCACCTGAAGGATATTCCAGGAAACAGTCGGTCATGCTCCAGTCCTTTCCGCAGATGGAGCACCTGTCGTGACGGTTACTCTTTTCCCTGTCCATGGCTCAGACCTGTTTGGATTCGGATTTTATCAGCACGGAATCAGCCATTCCATATCCTACAGCCTCCTCTGCCGACATCCAGTAATCCCTGTCGGCATCCTTTTCAATACGTCCGACACTCTGCCCGGTATGCCTTGACAGTATGTCGTAAAGCTCGTCCTTGAGCTTCTTTATCTCCTTGGCCGCTATCTCGATATCGGAAGCCTGTCCTTCGGCTCCGCCCATGGGCTGGTGAATCAGCACCCTTGAGTGTTTAAGGACCAGCCTTTTGCCCTTGTCCCCGGCGGCAAGCAGCACTGCCGCCATCGAAGCCGCCATTCCTGTGCATATAGTAGCCACTTTCGGGCTGACCAGCTGCATGGTATCGTAAATACCGAGGCCGGCATATACCATCCCCCCGGGAGAATTGATATAGATCTGAATATCGGCAGCCGGGTCCGTAGACTCGAGGAACAGCAGCTGCGCCTGCACAATATTCGCCACATCATTGTCAATAGGCACTCCGAGAAAGATAATCCTGTCCATCATAAGACGCGAGAATACATCCATGGAGGCTACATTCAACTGACGTTCCTCGATTATCGTAGGATTTATATAGCCGGCGTAGACCTTGGAATACGCGTCAAGGGCCGTACTGCTTATACCGGCATGTCTTACGGCATATTTCCTGAATTCAGAGTCCATGTCAGGCATTCATCTTGCGGAGTTTGTCGGACGATATCTTCTTCTTTTCAAGTGTCACTGTCCTGCGGACATAATCGAGGACGACCTCCTCCTGCGCCTTTTCATAAAGGCGCTGGGACTGCTTGTCATCCTTGAGAATCATGGCGACAAACTCGGAAAGACGGTCCTCGGGCACCTCAGGCAGCCCGTACATGGCAAACTGATACCGTGCAAGTTTTCTGGCCTGTTCATCTACGGCCTCTTTCGTCACCTCGAGTTTGGCATCCGAAATTATCCTGCCTTCTATGCTCTGCCATCTGAAATCCTTAAGGAACATGGGGAAGTCCTTCTCTATCTCTTCCATCGTATATTTCCCCTCATTTACGGAAAACAGCCACCTCTTTAGGAAATCCTCGGGCAGCCTGATATCCGCCTTATTGATAAGGTACTCTCTGGCATCCAGCATGAAACGGTACTCGCTCTCCTGCTTGAACTCCTGTTCCATTCTCTCCGTGACAGCCTTGTCGAATTCCTCTTCAGTGGCAACCTTGTCAGGCCCGAACACCTTGTCATAAAGTTCCTTGCCGGGCACGGCATTCACATAATGCTTTATTTCCCTGATTTCTACATGCCAGAGAGGCTCTATCCCGGAAAGTTCCTCCTTCTTGAGACCGAGCATGGCTGCACGGTCGGCCTCGTTGGGGAAACATTCCACGACATCGATGTCCAGACTGTCAGAAACCTTCTTGCCGAGAAGCTGCTTGCGCCCGTTCTCGCTGATATAGGCCATGGCGATATACGCACCCTCTTTCTTCCTCTCCCCGCAAGAGAAATCCGCAACGATATAGGAATCTCCGGCCACTTCTTCGCAAGGTTCAAGCGTGGCATAGCGTGCATATATGGCTTCCTTGTATTTCTTCCTTTCGGGAGCGTCCGTCCTGACTTCGTAATAAGGTATCTTGTCCTCTGCCGAAAGGCTCATCTCGAATTTGGGCGCCAGGGCTATATCGAAAGTAAAGTCGAACTCGTCCGAATTCTCGTAATCGTTCTTCCTGCCGTCATCCACCGGCAGCGGTTCGCCGATAACAGAAAGTTTGTTGTCCTCTATATATTTGTTGAGATTATCCGATATAAGAGCATTCACCGCCTCGACAAGGGCCTGTCCGCCATAAAGCTTGTCTATCATGGCAAACGGGGCCATGCCCTTCCTGAATCCGCGTATGTCGGCACTGTGACGGAAGCGGTTAAGTATCTTCTTTTTCTGGTCAGCGTAATCCTCTTTCACAAAATGGAATGATAGCCTTATAACCAGGCCGTCATTTGCAATCTCTTTAACATCCATGTCTCTAATAATATTATTTTCACCGTTAAGGGTGCAAAAGTACATAAAAAAAACTATATTTGCTCAATATTGAAAAGGATGTTTACAATGAGAAAGAAAATCGTAGCAGGCAACTGGAAAATGAACACCCTCCTGCAGGACGGTGAAAATCTGGCAAAGGACATAGTAAAAGCGTCGGAAGCGGTCAGGGACGATGTCACCCTCATAATAGCTCCGCCTTTCACCCACCTGCATTCCGTAGGGATGATTTTGGAAGGCAGCAGGATCCTCCTGTCGGCACAGAACTGCGCGGACATGGACAAAGGCGCATATACCGGAGAAGTATCCGCCGGCATGCTCGCCTCGGCAGGATGCAGCCATGTCATTCTCGGACATTCCGAAAGGCGGGAATATTACGGAGAAAACTCCGGGACGCTCGTCCGCAAACTCAGGATAGCCCTTGAAAACGGCCTTTCCCCTGTTTTCTGTGTTGGAGAGCGGCTTGAAGAAAGAGAGGCCGGCAGACATTTCGAGACGGTAGGCAGACAGCTTGAAGAAGCCCTGTTCGCCCTTACGCGGGAACAGGTCGAAAAAGTCATAATAGCCTATGAGCCGGTATGGGCCATAGGCACAGGAAAAACGGCCACTTCCGGACAGGCAGGGGAAATCCACTCGTTCATACGCAAGAAAATATCGGAAAAATACGGTCAGCCGACAGCCGACGGCATATCCATCCTGTACGGCGGCAGCTGCAAGCCGTCCAATGCCGCGGAGCTATTTTCAATGCCCGATATAGACGGCGGCCTGATAGGCGGGGCGTCATTAAAGGCCGCTGATTTCATCGCTATCGCCAATTGCTTCTAAACCTGAATGGAATATATCGAGACAGACATCACCATCACTCCGTTCAGCGAGAATGCCGCTGAAATAGTGATGGCCATGATAGACGACCTCGGATACGAAAGCTATCTCATTGAAGCCCCACTGCTGAAGGCATTCATCAGAAAAGACATCTTCAGCGAGCCGAACCTCAAGACAGTCCTAAGCATGTTCGGCCCGGGAGGGGAGACGGCAGTATCCTACAGCCTGACCCTGATTCCGGAAAAAAACTGGAATGCCATATGGGAAGCCTCATTCGACCCTGTAGTGATCGACGGGAAGTGTACGATAAAGGCATCATTCCACAAAGGGCTCCCGAAGACGAAATACACCATAACTATCGATCCGGAAATGGCTTTCGGTACAGGACATCACCAGACGACAGTACTTATGGTCAGGGCCATGCTTGGACTTGAAAGGGAAATCAGGGGCAGGCAGGTCCTGGATATGGGCTGCGGGACCGGCATCCTTACGGTCCTTGCAGCCAAAATGAAAGCATCAGTCCCCGTGCATGCGGTGGACAATGACCCGACCGCTGTCCGTTCGGCGACGGAAAACGCCAGGAAGAACCGTGCGGGCGGCATGGTGAAGGTCCTTTGCGGAGACGCCTCGCTCATCCAGCGCGGCAGGTATGACATAATAATGGCAAATATCAACCGTAATGTCATAACCGAAGACATGCCGGATTACGCAAGGGGGCTGCGTTCCGGCGGACTTTTGATAACAAGCGGTTTCTATGATGACGACCGCGGAACAGTAGAAAAGGCGGCCTCGGATTGCGGTATGGAGACCGAACGGACCGACAGCCTTGAAGGCTGGGCCGGGATAGTATTCAGGAAAAGGGGCTGACCGCCGGAAAACACCTACCCTTTTCCGCCGAGCCCGAATACATCCTCGGGATGAGTGCCGCAAGGCTCTACATGCACGACTATGTCATAGACCTCCGGTATGCTTTCCCGTATTTCGTTCTCCACCTGGCTGGCAAGAGTGTGGGCTTCCATAAGGGTCATGCCGGCATCAGCTTCGACATCGAGGGTTATCATGTATTTCCCCCCTATTGTCCTCGAACGCACTCTGTGCGGATTGCTCACCCCGTCCACCCTGTCTATCGCTTCGAATATCTTCTGATACACCGACGTATCCCTGACTCCGTCCATGAGTTCCACATTGGAATCCATGAAAATCCTGAAAGCCGACCACAGAATGAGGCAGCTTACAAGTATCGACATAATGGAATCAATAACCGGCAATTCAAAGACAAAGGTAAATACCAGCCCTAACAGCACGCTTGCGGAAGTAATCGCATCGTTCCTCATATTCACTGCATTGGCCGACAGCATTGTAGAACCTGTCCTTTTGCCTTCTGCGGACTGATACAGGGATAGTCCCAGCTTGCACAGGACCTGTCTCTTATACACATCTGACGCTGCCGACGATCT
>DVLA01000089.1 GCA_018715745.1 Candidatus Coprenecus stercoripullorum | reverse complement strand
GTCTCGTGGGCTCGGAGATGTGTATAAGAGACAGGCCTGAGGGGCCCATGATTGCAACGAATTCTCCTTGTTTTATTTCGAATGAGACATTGTTCAGGGCAACTGTCTCGATTTCTTCCATCCGGAAAATCTTGCTTATGTTCTCTACTTTTAGCATGGCAGTTTGTATTATTGTTTGCCTTAAACGTTGCTATTATCGTGCCATTTTTATAAACTACTGTTTATCAGTATGTAGGTAAAGTATTGCCGCGACTGCGTGTAAAGAAATCATACACTCGGTGTCTGATAATTTTACACTTCGGACAAGTCTCGCATTCCTTGTCTACATGAATGATACTACGGCTAAGGAGGAAAGGGAAATTATAATCCACAGCGCTATGCCTAATGCGAAAGGACGCAGGCCCACTTCCTTTATGCTGTTTATGGATATTCCCGAGCCGATGAAGAAGAGCGATGCGCTGAGTCCGTGTTTTGCCCCGGATACTATTCCGGCGGAAAGCCTTTCCGGAATGTCGAGCCATGTATTGGCCAGCATTGCGGCGATGAAGAGGAATATAAACCAGGGGACAGATATTTTCTTGCCTTTCTTTCTGAATATGAATGTGGTTGCAATGGCCATGGGTATAATCCACAGGGCTCTTGTAAGTTTTACGGTAGTGGCCGTTTTCAGGGCTTCCTCCCCGTATGCGGCGCCGGCGCCTACGACGGAGCTGGTGTCGTGTATGGCTATGGCGGCCCATGTTCCGAACTGTTCCTGCGAGAGGCCTATAAGGCGGCCTATGGAAGGGAAAACCAGAAGGGCGACGGCGTTCAGGACGAAGATTGTAGCCAGTGAGAGGGACGTCTCGTCGTCATCGGCGTCTATGATAGGGGATATGGCGGCAATGGCGCTCCCCCCGCAGATGGCCGTTCCGGTGGAAATGAGGTAGGAATTGTTTTTCGACAGCTTGAAAGCCTTGCCGATGACAACCCCGAGAAGCATGACTCCTATAACGGATATTACGGTGAACATCATGCCGGATTTTCCCGACTCGATGGCGGAATGCAGATTCATGCCGAAACCGAGTCCGACTACGGAGATTTGCAGCAGGTACTTGGAGGCTTTTTTCGATAATGTCTGAATAGGATTGCCAAAAGTTATGGCCAAGACTATGCCGAGCAGCAATGCGAATGTCGCTGGAATGAATGCCGAAGCGGCCGCAAGAATTATGAATATGATTTTATACATAAGCCGTAAATGTTTACGGCTGCAAATATATGCCGGCAATTCCCCGTTGCCGCAATACAGTTTTCTATATGCTATAAACGTATGTTATACGGCGCCGATATAGTGCCGGGCAAAGTCGAAGAATTTTCCGTTCAGCCCCGAGTATTCCCCCGGCCTTACGACTGCCGCAAACTCTCTTGTCAGGTCCGGCCCTTCGGTATCTATTATGGTCAGCGAGCCGTCGGACAGCCCGTCCCTTATTGAGATGACGGAGACGACAGCCAGGCAGTCGCAGTTCTTTATGAATGACTTTATGGCTTCAGTACTGTTGAGCTCTATCATTATGTTAAGCGCGGATATGTCCGCTCCCTGTTCCTGCATGGCCCTTTCTATGATTTCCCTTGTTCCGGAGCCTTTTTCACGCATGGCGAGGGGATACCTGCACAGCCTGTCAAGGCCTATGCTCCCAGTCCCCGAATAGCGGCTTTTGCTGCCGGTTACTATAACCAGTTCGTCATCGCACAGATGCCTGTACTGAAGCCCTGTGCTGCGCGAGGCGTTTTCCACGAAACCTATGTCGGTCCTGCCGTCCCTGAGAGACTCTTCAACCTGGCTGCTGTTGCCCGAAAACATGCTTACTTCTATTCCTTCGAAGCGTTTCATGAATCTGGCGAGAATTTCCGGCATGAGGTATTTTGCGATGGTGGTGCTGGCCCCTATGGCAAGCCTGCCCTTATCCGTGCCGGCAACCAGCCCCATTTCGAATTCCATCTTCCGGTAGGCGGCGAGAATACTTTCTGCATGTTCGAGCAGCGTCCTTCCGGCTCCGGTGAGGGTTACGCCTGCGGGGTTCCTTTCGAAAAGGGCTGTCCCGAACCCGTTTTCAAGCTCGTTTATATGTTTGCTTACGGCCGGCTGTGATATATTCATCATCCTGGCGCATTTGGAAAAGCTCAGGCTGCGGGCGGCCGAGACGAATACTTTGAGTCTGAAATCATCCATGACGCAAAATTAGGATATATTTGCATTCATGAAGCAGGACTGCATTATAGTCGAAGGGGCGTGCGAGAACAATCTCCGCAATATTACCGTAGAGATACCTAAGCATAAGATAACCGTATTTACCGGGGTGTCAGGCTCCGGCAAGTCGTCCCTGGTACTGGATACCATAGCCGCGAAGTCAAGGAGGGAACTGAATGACACGTTCCCGCCTTTCGTGCAGCAATATCTGCCCAAGTACGGCAGACCCCATGTGGGGAGGATACTCAATCTTCCCATAGCCATAGTGATAGACCAGAAGAAACCCGGGGCAAATTCGCGTTCTACCGTAGGGACCTATACGGATATATATTCATTGCTGAGGCTGTTGTTTTCAAGGATAGGGGAGCCGTTCGTGGGATATTCCGATACCTTTTCGTTCAACCATCCGTCCGGAAGCTGCCCGCGCTGCTCGGGCCTGGGTGAGATCAGGGAGCTGGATGTACATAAACTGGTGGATTTCGACAAGTGCCTCAATGACGAGGATGCCATACATTACATAGCTTTCCATAAAGGAGGCTGGAGATGGATACGCTATGCCTGCAGCGGCCTGTTCGACCTGGACAAGAAGTTCCGGGACTATTCCGAGGAAGAACTGAGGCTGTTTCTGTATTCTCCGCAGATCAAGCTTGAAAACCCGCCTGAAAGATGGCCGAAGACTGCCAAGTATGAAGGGCTTGTCCACAGGATGTACAGGAGTATAATAAATTCGGAGGAAGGCCTGCTGCACAGAAAACTTCTCGAACCGATGCTTGTTACCGGCACATGCCCGGACTGCGGAGGTACAAGGCTGAATCCCAAGGCGCTTTCATGCAAGATTGCCGGAATGGACATTGCGCGGCTGTGCGCCATGTCTGTATCGGAGCTGAACGCATGGATTGACGTGAATGTCACCCGGCCTTTGGCAGCAGATATGCGCAAGGCCATTATGGAGAGACTCTCCGCCTTAGAGGAAATAGGACTCGGCTATCTGTCCCTTTCGCGTCCCCTCGATACTCTCTCCGGCGGCGAGGCGCAGCGATGCAAAATAGCAAAATATATCAACTCTTCCCTCAGTGACGTGCTGTATGTGATGGATGAGCCGAGCGTAGGGCTGCATGACTATGATATAGGCCTGCTGAAAGATTCGGTGGTAAGGCTCAGGGATGCCGGCAATACCGTCCTGCTGGTAGAACACAACAAGGAGATGCTGAAAGTCGCAGACCATATAGTGGATCTCGGCCCGGGGGCTGGGGAAGACGGGGGACGCGTAGTTTTTGAAGGTACTTATGCCGGCCTGCTCTCTTCCGGTACCGTGACCGGAAGGATGGCATCTTCGACAGGTGAGTGGGAGAAATCCCCGTCAGTCCCTCTCCGGAAGTTCCCGATAAGGGGGGCATGCCTCCATAATCTCAAGTCGGTGGATGTGGATATGCCTTTGGACGTGGTTACGGTTATAGCAGGAGTGGCCGGCTCAGGGAAGACATCGCTTGTCGAGTCGTTTGTCTCGGCATATCCACGCCCTGAAGACATCGTCTATATAAGTCAGAAGAATATCGGCATAAGCCTGCGCTCCACCCCCGCTACGTATCTCGGGGCGGCCGATGACATACGCAGGATGTTTGCAAAGGAAAACGGGGTAGGTATGGAATACCTTGCATTCAATTCCAAGGGAGGGTGTCCGGTATGCGGCGGCAAGGGAGTAGTGGTTTCCGACATGGCTTTTATGGATTCCATAGAGTCGGTATGCGAGGCATGCTCGGGCCTGCGCTATTCGCAAGAGGCCTTGAGATACAGGATAGACAGGGGAGGGAGGCAGTGGAACATAGCGGAGATTATGGACATGACCGCCGGCAATGCGTGCCGCCTTTTCGAGGGGACTGCAATAGAGGACAAGCTGCGTCCGCTTGTCTCTGTCGGCCTTGAGTACCTTCACCTGAATCAGGCCATGTCGACATTGTCCGGAGGGGAGCTCAGGAGGATGAAACTTGCCGGGGCTCTCGGCGGGAACCATGGAATCGTTATTATGGACGAACCTACGGACGGACTGCATCCCGGGGATGTATACAAAATGATATCCCTTTGCCGTTCCCTCCATGCGGGCGGTAAAGGGATAATACTTGTCGAGCACAATACGGATATTATCAGGTCGGCCGACTATGTCATAGAACTCGGCCCTGGCGGTGGGGACAAAGGCGGCAGGCTGCTTTATGCAGGCCCGCCTGCCGGTCTGCTGTCTTCGCCGGAGTCAGTTACGGGCAGGTTCCTGTAATCAGTCCCTGCGTGCGAACCCGAGATAGTAAATCAGTGTGGCCAATGCACTCAGTGCGGCAACGAGATATGTACGGGCGGCCCATGTAAGGGTCTCTTTCGCCTGTTCGAGTTCTGCCGGACGGAGGGTGTTCGAGGCCTGCAGCCATACGAGTGCGCGGCGCGATGCGTTGTATTCGACCGGCAGGGTTATTATGCTGAACAGCAATACCATGGCAAACATGCCTATGCCGATCCAGAACAGGGGCGGAAATATATTGAGAAGGAAAATCCCTATGACCAGGACTATCTGTGCGAACATGGATGAGAAATTTACTATTGGAACGAGGGCGGAACGCATTTTGAGCCATGCGTAGCCTTCCGCATGCTGTACTGCGTGCCCGCATTCGTGGGCCGCTACCGCCGCAGCCGCCACGCTGGTGCTTCCGTAAACGCTTTCCGAAAGGTTGAGGGTCTTTTTGACAGGATTGTAATGGTCTGTCAGCCTGCCGCGTACGCTTGTTACTTGAACATCCCTTATGCCATTGTCCCTTAGCATCTTCTCGGCAACGTCCTTTCCAGTGAGAAAGCCCGGGAACGTTACTTTCGAATATTTTCTGAATACGCTGTCCAGTCTGGCCTGGACTATCATGCCTGCTATGGCTATGATTATGAATAAAAAGATACCTACATTCATTTTCGGTCGGATAAAATTTTACCTGTACTTCTGCAAAAAGCGTACCGTCAGAGTATCCTGAGTTTTTCCGAACGGGACAGGGCGCCCGGATTGGTTCCGGGAACGCCTTCCGGGACCGGCAGCCCGAGTTTTCCGTAGTATTCTGTCCATTCTTCGGAAATGGAACTTTCCCCGGGTCTCCTGAATGTCATCGGGGAATTATGGAAAATACCGTATTCCCTGAAGCATTCATATATGAGTTCGCTGCAGTAAAGTGCGCTGTCCCCGGGCAGGAAAGGAAAGTCGTAGGGCCTTCCCAGATACCCTTCGGCCTTTTTGCAGGCATGCGGTACGGCTTCCATATATTCTGGCAGCAGCCGCCCCACGGCTACGGTAGGCATGCCTCCATGCACGTATGTTCCGCCGCGTACTTTCCGGGAAGGCCTTTCCCCGCTTCTGGCCAGGAAGCTGTCTACTGGGGTGAGGCAGACCCCTTCCCCTATGGCTTCAGCGACATACAGGGAGTTACCTTTCCTGACGACAAGCCCGCAGTGGGAAAAATTCCTGTTGCCGGCGCCGCTGGTTACGCTTTCAATGGCATTGCTGAAAGTATCCGGAAGCAGGTCCTGGAACAATATATCCCCTTCCTGCAGCCTGATATCGCTCCTGTTGCAGGAAGGGAAAAGTACGGCGGATGCTATAAGCAGCCCGGTTATCGCTATTTCCAGATTACGCTTTCCGGATTCCATTTGTCTTTCGGGGAAGGGTTTTCTGCGGGGTATCCCATAGGGATGACGCACAGGGGAATATGCCTGCGGTCTATTCCGGCTGTTTCCCATACCTCTTCCATCCTGCCGCTTATGGGGTATACGCCGGTCCATACGGCGCCGAGGCCCAGTGCATGTGCGGCAAGAAGCATGTTCTCGGTAGCTGCGGAGAGATCCTGGACCCAGTACTCCCTGCCTTCGCCTTCAGCGAATTTGTCGCTGTTCCCGCACGGAATGATTGCGAAAGCGGCAGATGCCGTCATTTTGGCATAGGGAAGTGTCTCTCCGAGGGCTTCAAGCGTTTCCCTGTCCCTTATGACATAGAACACCCACGGCTGCATGTTCCTGGCTGATGGGGCGGCCATTCCCGCCTTGAGAACCTTTTCGATAGTTGCGTTGTCCACTTCCCGTCCGTCATAGGCCCTGATACTGGTCCTTGTCGCGATGTTTTCGAGTACTGCCGTTTCGGGGACGGCTGTTTTTCCGGTGCATCCGGACAATAGAATTGCGCCCATTGCTGCTGCGAGTAATAATCCTTTCATTTTTTCCTGTAAAGATAGGCTTTTATTCGTTACGCAGTGACACTACCGGGTTTTCCGATGCGATTTTCCTGCACTTGAGGACAGTCACGGCGATTACGGCCATGTATATGGCAAGTCCGCTGCAGATGAAATATGCCGGGCTGAGGTCTATGCGGGTGACGAAATACCCGAGCAGCATTCTGGAAGGATAGACGGCAATGATGCATCCTGCCGCGATACAGGTTATTGCCAGTGCCGATATGTCCTTTACGAGCAGGCCGATGATTTCAGCGGAGACGGCCCCGTTTACTTTCCTTATGGCTATTTCCTTACTTCTCCTTCTGGTGTCTTCCGAGGTGTAGGCTATTATGCCGATTACAGTTATCAGCAGGGCCACCGTCCCTACTATTGCAATCATGTCGCGTACCGTTTTCCCAGGCCTGTAGGCAGTGCGTACAAGTTCATCGTACGAGAGTATCAGCAGGTCATCCCTTCCTGTTATGTCGGAGAATACCTTCTGAATCTTTATGAAATCTTCCGGGGACTGTCCGGACAGCTTCATGACTACCATGGTGTAGAAGTCTTCATAGTACGGGGCATGCATTACGCTCGGACGGTCGTCCTGTTCAAATGCATTGCCGAGGAAAAAGTCTTCATATACGCCTGTAATTGTCACGAGCCCGTGCTCTGTCATGAAGAGCGTCTTTCCGACCACTCCGTCTCCGGGCTCCGTGTGTTTCCCGAACTCTTCCACGAATCTGCGGCTTACGGCTGCTTCGCCGGGATTGACCGGGGCCTTCCCCTCAATTATGTCTATACCCATCATTTCATAATATCCGGGGCTGTAATAATACAGGTCTCCGAAATTGAACAGATAATCCTGAGGGGCCTCCGGCAGGGATACGTTGTTTCCCGACGGGCCCATAAGGAAAGGAAGCGTGCCTGTCTCCACGCATTCTATTCCCGGCACCCTCTTGAGTTCTTCGATGGTTGTCCTTACCTTTTCGGCATCCACACCCCTGACGTCGGCGTATACTATCCCGTCGCAGTTGTATCCCGGGTCGAAGTTCACCATTTTGCTGTACTGGGAGAACGCAATTGCCATAAAGGATATGAAAACGGTGACGATGAGGAACTGGCTGCCCAGCAGTGCGTGTTTCCATATTCTTCTGTCGTTCTTGAACCTTGTGAATATGGTTGAGGCGGGAATTCTTGCGAATATGCAGGCGGGCAGCAGTCCGGAGACGAGGAATACTGCCGCGCATACTCCGGCAAGTATTGAAATACTCCTGAATGTAAACATGGCTTTATACGAAGTGCCGAGCAGGCTCTCCACTTCCCCTCTGGATGCGTACAGTACCGCTATGGCTAAGGCGGCTGCAAGCACTATGTGCAGGAAGGTTTCACTCAGGATGAGGGAGCGTATGTTCCATCCGCCTGCGCCATAGCATTTCCTGATCCCGATTTCCCTGGTCTTTCCTATATATGAGGAAATCATTATGAGAACGTAGTTGAGGGAGGAGGTGAGCAGCAGGAGCGTTGCCAGAGCGGCAAGCACTATGCCCATTACCCTTGTCATGCCCTGGGTGCCGTAGTAGTTTTCCAGCGGGAAAAGGCTGTATGTCATTTTCCTGCCCATCTGTTCCAAGGCCTCGATGTTCATTTTCTCCACCTGCATCCTCCGTATTCCGTCGGTGACTTCCCTGCCGTACGGGTCTATATTGTCGGCCAGCTTTACATAACCGTAGTAACGGTCGTTCCCCATACTCAGGTTTTCACTGCTTCTCCTGTCAATTGTCGCCATTGACAGGAGAAGGTCCCTTCCGACAGTGGAATTGACGGGATAGTCTTCAAATACTCCAGATACGGTGAATTCCATGTTGGGGTATTCGGCATCATAGAGAGTCTGGCCCATGGCCTTCTCTATGCCGCCCAACTTTTCCGCCGCGCTTTCCGATATGAATACCCTGAATGGTTCGGCCAGTATTGCCGGGTTGCCCGACAGGATTCCGGTCGGGAACATCTTGAGGAAGTTCGTATCTACTGCCAATGTATTTCCCGAATATGTGTTACCTTCCCTGTCGGAGAACTTGCCGCTGCCGATGTCGGTAGTCCTTGTGGTGAGCACCACTCCGGGTATGTAGTCGTTGAGTGCGCCAGCCACGCCTCCGCTTACCGTAAAGGTGTTTATCGGCGTCTGTTCCCCCATCTGGAAATTCTGCCTTATGATGTAGATGTTCCCGCTGTCCGGGTAGGATGTGTCGAATGATGTGTCGAAACTGACCTTGGCTATCATTACCATTCCGGATGCGAGGCCCATTCCGAGCGAGAGTACCTTTATCAGGGAGTTGTTCTCTTTCTTGAAAAGATTTTTCAGTGCGTACCGTATGTTTTTCATATTGCTGTTCAGTTAAGGATCAGTATTTCGTTGTCACCATAATTGTCGTAGCCGGAGATTATTACTTGTTCTCCCGGCGCGAGCCCCTCTATTACTTCGTAATACTGCGGGTTCTGCCTGCCGATTCGTATTTCCCTCCTGTAGGCCTTGTCACCTTCGGGGGTGAGGACGAAAATCCACATCCCGCCCGTGCTCTGGTAAAACGCCCCCCTGGGTATGATTACGGCTTCGGTAGGCTGTCCGAGTTCGAGGTTGATGTAATATGTTTGTCCCGTTCTTATATTGTCCGGACGCTCCCCCGTGAATACCAGGTCGGTCTTGAACTGCCCTTCCTTTACGTCCGGGTAGACTTTTTTTACTTCCAGCGGGAATGTGCCGCCCTGCCTTTCGAAGGTCGCGTTCAGCCCGGTCCTTACCCTGTCAATGTAGTGCTCGTCTATAAGGGCCTCGATCTTATAGTCGGAAAGGTCGTTTACCTGTCCGATGTTGCTGCCTGAACTCAATGACTGCCCGAGCATTACATCCAGAGAACCGAGCTGCCCGTCGATAGGGGACTTCACGTTGAGGTTGTCCATCCTTTCGTGAATGAGCTCCATGTTCCTGTTCATGCTCCTGAGGCTGTTTTCGAGTTCCTCTATCTGTATTTTGCGGTACAGGGAGTCCTGTTTCTGCCTGGCGATGATCAGCTTTCTGTCCTTTACCGCCATCTGGTAGTCTTCTGCGGCCTGGATCATGTCCTCCCGGGCGATCAGTTCCTCTTCGTACAGCCTTTTATACTGCATGTATTTGCGTCCCTTGCGTTCTACATCCATATTGAGCTGCACCCTTTCCCTTTCGAGCGTAAGCTTTTCCTGCTCCATAGTTACCTGCGTGTTCCTGAGGAAATTTTCCTTTTCAGCCAGTGAAGCCTCGCTTTCAAGTATCTGCAAGTTGAGCTGCGAATTGCTCAGCCTTACTATTATGTCTCCCTTTTTGAGCATGGCCCCTTCTTCTATCGCTATTTCTTCGACGACACCGCCTTCGAGGGGAGTAAGCTGTACAGTCGTTATCGGCTGTACCTGGCCGTTGATTTTTATGAAATCATTGAACATCCCTTTTTCGGCAGCGGCCGTTACTATCGTCCGGCTGTCTATTCTCAGGCTTGCCTCGTGATTTCCAAGGAAAATCCACAGTATGAGGGCTATGAATGCCGCGCCTCCCGCAATATAAGGGATATGCTTTTTCCTGATGCCCTTTTTTCTTTCTATTATCCTGTCCATATTAGTGTCCGGTTATTGTGCTAAGTAGTGTATTCCTTTATAGTAGTTTACGATTTTGTTCCTGAGCATGTAGGACAGCGCCGAATTGAGCCTTTCCGCTTTTGACGAGAGCAGTTCATTTGCGCTTGTCTGCAGATCTATTATGCTGATAAGCCCCTCCTCGTACTTTTTGAGGTTGGCCTGGTAGGCTGCCTGGTAGGCCCTGACCAACTTGTCGGCCTGGATATATTCCTTTGCCGCCCCCTGCATGTCCTGTACGGATTTCCTGATTTCGGTGGCCACTTCCTGCAGGTTTTTTTCTTCTTCGTACAGTGCTTTCTTGTATTCGTTCCGGGCTTTGGTGACATTTGCATGCCTTTCAAGTCCGGAAAAGATAGGGATGCTCATGCCGATCCCTACGTATTCCCCGAGGTTGGAATTCATCTGTCTGACAAAACCGGCCGATACGTTTCCCCCGTTCAGGTAGGTCATGTATCCTGTTGACAGTCCTGCCTGAGCATAGATATTCGGCAGAATCTGGAGTTTTGCCGTCTGGTGTTTGAGCCTGGCCGTCTCGGTGTTGTATTCGGCAATCAGTATTTCCGGAAGGAAAGTCCTGGCCGCCTCGAAGATACTGTCAGCCGACTCCCCGATGGTGTACGGGTCGATGGCTATTGCAAGATTGGTGTCGATGGAGAGCTCCCTTTCGAGCGGGTAGAACATTATTCCTTTCAGCGTGAGCAGTTCGGCTTCGAGGTTGTTCTGTTCTTTGGTGCAGTTGAAATCGTTGGTGGCGACTTCCGCTTCGACCTGCAGGAGTTCGGCATGGCTTTTCAGGCCGAGTTCTTCCATGATGGAGGTCTGTCTGTACCGCGTGAGGCTCTCTTCGAGTTTCTCTCGGGTAATACGCACCATGCCTGCCCTGTAAAGGACATTGAAATAGGCCTGTATCACATTCAGGCATATTTCGTCCTCGATCCTTTTGGATTCCTCTATGCCGGAAAGTTTCGCTATCCGGGTAACCCTGTAGTTGTTTACGACGCTGAAGCCGTTGAAGATAGTGTAGTCGGCGGAGATTGAATAACTGTTGCTGAACGATGTGATGTTGTTGTATACGTTGGTGTTGGGGTCTATGTTTCGCCCGAAGCTCGTAGATGCCGATGTTGAGGCTGATATGTCAGGCAGCCAGTCGAGATATGCACTGCGGTGCTCGACTCTGCGGCTGTCGTTCTCGGCCAGCTGCGCCTTAGCGTCCCTGGAATTGGCTATGGCGTACAGCATGCAGTCTTTCAAAGTCCAGACTTCCTGGTATTTTTCTTCCGCTACAGTTCCGGGGCTTCCGTCCCTGAACTGTGCCGCCGCCCCTGTAGTGCAAAGCAGGAGTATTATTGCCGTTATAGTGCGTATTTTCATTGCCGTCCGATTTTACCATACTGTATGCCATGATTGTGCCATGTGTGCAATGTGTTGATAAACATGTATATTTCCTTTTTATCCTGCTGCATTGTGTAAAGAAATCATACAGCAGACGTATGATTTCTTTACAATTCCATATATTTGCCGGAAAAAAGAAATGAAGCAAGGCTCGATACTTGTCGTGGATGACAACAAGGCAATCCTTTCAGCTCTCAACTTGCTGTTGCCTATTTATTTCAAGAATGTAAGGCTGCTCTCTTCGCCTAATGCTATTGTTTCCGAACTGGCACGGGGTTCTTATGATGTGGTGCTGTTAGACATGAATTTCTCTGCGGGCATCAACAGCGGCAACGAAGGATTTTACTGGTTGACACAGGTAAAGGCGCATTCTCCCATGTCCGAGGTGGTCATGTTTACGGCTTATGCTGATATTGACCTGGCTGTCAGGGCGATGAAGGAGGGGGCCTTTGATTTTGTCGTCAAACCGTGGGACAATGCGAAGCTGGTGGCAACGCTTACTGCCGCTATGGAAATGGCTACCTCCAGAAGGGAGCTGAAGCGGCTTAAGGAAATAAAGAATGAATTCAGGCCGGAAGGCGGGATGTTCTGGGGCGTTTCGGAGACTATGGCGAAACTTAAGTCGCTTGTGGAAAAAGTCGCCTCGACAGATGCCTTTGTCCTTATAACGGGAGAGAACGGTACAGGAAAGGATATGATGGCAAGGGAGATACACAGGCTGTCAGCCCGCAGCGGACAGAGTATGGTCACTGTCGACGTGGCCTCACTTCCGGCTTCGCTTTTCGAGAGCGAGCTTTTCGGGCATGTAAAGGGTGCGTTTACGGACGCAAAGGGAGACAGGGCCGGCAAGTTTGAAGTCGCTGACGGCGGGACTCTCTTTCTTGACGAGATAGGCAATATCCCCTTGGAACTTCAGGCGAAACTGCTTTCCGCCATTCAGGGCAGATCGGTGGTAAGAGTCGGGAGCAATAAGGTCATACCTGTGGATATAAGGCTTATATGTGCGACCAACAAGAATCTTGACGATATGGTGGCCTCCGGGGAATTCAGGGAGGACCTGCTGTATCGCATAAATACTATCCATATCACCCTTCCGCCCTTGAGGGAGAGGGTCGAGGACATAGTGCCGCTTGCCAATATCTTTTTGAAGCGCTATGCAGCCAAGTACGGCAAGGATATAACTTCAATTTCGCCCAGGGCCGAGGACAAGCTGCGGGCCTATCAGTGGAAAGGGAATATAAGGGAACTGCAGCACGCTGTTGAAAAGGCCGTTATTCTTTCGGACGGCCATCATCTGAAGGAGGGCGATTTCCTTCTTTCCGGTCCTTCTTCCCGCGCCGGTACGGGACGCGCCCATGCAGGGCAGGATGTTACGTTGGAGGATATGGAGAAGGACATGATACGTTCCGCCATGTCCAGGCACGGCGGCAACCTGACGCTTGTGGCCCAGCAGTTGGGAATTACACGGCAGACGCTTTACAATAAGCTTAAAAAGTACGGTCTGTAATGAGTTATAGGGCCATTATATTGATAGTAGCGGCGGTCCTGCTTTCCGGCATGTCCGCCTGGGGATTTGTCTCCGGCCTTTATGCAGTCGGGGCGTCCCTGTCGCTGTGCTGCATATTGGCGCTTGTCGCCCTGTTCCGGGAAATCAGGCGTAATGTGCGGAAACTCGGGCTTATGGTGGATGCTTTGGCCAACAATGATTCGACCGTTCATTTTTCGGGCAGGGGCGGGGATCTTTCCTACCGTCTTCTGAATGAATCGATCAACCGTATCAATGATATAGTATCACAGGAGAAATCCAGGGCCAGGGAGAGTGAGAAGTTCTTCGAGGCCGTTCTCATGAAAGTGCCTGTGGGCGTGATAGTCGTGAGTGACAGCGGAAATATTGCGGACTGCAATGAAAAGGCCCTTTCCCTTCTCGGGCTTCCCTATCTGTCGCACGTCAGCCAGCTGCAGCAGGTGGACGAGCATCTGTATTCCGTCGTTACCGGAAGCGTATCCGGGAGTGAAGGTTTCTCGCTTACGTATTGCAATCAGAACGGTGAGGTGCATCTTTCCGGCAGTATCTCTTCCGCAAAAACGATTCGAGGCGTTTTCCGCATAGTGACCCTGGATGACATAGGGGAGGAACTTGAAAACAAGGAACAGGAGTCGTGGCAGAGACTTATCCGGGTGCTTACCCATGAAATAATGAATACGGTAACTCCCATTTCTTCGCTGAGCGAGACGCTTTCCATGATGGTTGACGGTTCTTCAGATGAAACTCTCGCCGGGGTGAAGGACAGGCTTTCCGAAGGACTGGCCGTTATTACCGATTCTTCAAAGGGCCTGATATCTTTTGTCAATTCGTACAGGAGCATGACGAAAATTCCGAAGCCGGAAATGAGGGTGGTATCCGTAAGGCAACTGCTGCACGATGTGTATATCCTCATGAAGGATGATATGGACAGGGCCGGCATACGTTTCAGTTCCTCCTGTGACAAAGAGGACCTTATGGTCTATGCCGACGGTTCGACCGTGTCCCATGTAAGGCCTGGCATTGTCCCCTGCATTTCTGTCAGGGCGTATTCCGAGAGCGGAAGCGATGATGTGGTTATAGAAGTGGCCGACAACGGTAAAATGATATCCAGGGATGAACAGGAACATATCTTCGTGCCGTTCTTTACCACCAAGGCTACAGGCTCCGGGATAGGACTGAGCGTCTCAAGGCAGATAATGCGGCAGCATAACGGCCAGTTGAAACTGAAACATTCGACAGAGGAAGAAACAGTGTTCTCTCTGATATTCCATTAGGATATAAGTCAAAAGGATTTGAGCCACTCATGGGACTCGAACCCACGACCTGCTCATTACGAATGAGCTGCTCTACCAGCTGAGCTAAAGTGGCTTTGGCTTTCGGGCTGCAAATATAGTGATATTTTTTCAGATACCAAATCGGGAATCTTGATGTACCTGTGTCCGTGCGCCTCGGCCAGGCAAAATCGAACAGGCCCATTTGCTCCCCTCCCGGCTTCTTGCTATTTTTGTATATATAATTATAAAGTGTGTTATGCGTTATTATGATATTGTTATCGTAGGGGGAGGCGCCTCCGGCATGATGGCGGCCGCGTCTTTGTCAGGCAGCGGGAAGAAGGTCCTGCTTGTAGAAAAGAACCGCATATGCGGCAGAAAGCTCCTGATAACCGGAAAGGGCAGATGCAATATTACCAATGCCAGGCCCTGGGAAGATTTTTCCCGGCATATACATCCGAACGGGGCCGCGGACTATCTGAAAACCGCATTCCATACGTTTTCGAATTCCGACACGGTGGACTTTATGGAAAGGCTGGGGCTTCCGACGGTGGTGGAGAGGGGTGACAGGGTGTTTCCGGCTTCGGGCCGCAGCAGCGATGTCAGGGATGTCCTGCTCAGGCATATCGTACAGGGTGGGGTAGAAATAATGTACCTGTGCGATGTCATATCCGTAAGCCTTGACAGCTCCGGCTACAGAATAGGAATAGTCGGGACGGACGGTGCCGAAAAGATGGAAGTGGAGTTCCTGTTTGCGAGGGCGGTGATACTGGCTACCGGAGGCAGGTCTTATCCTCTGACAGGCTCTACCGGGGAAGGTTACGCGCTTGCCGTGTCGTTGGGCCACAGCGTGACACGGCTTTTCCCGTCTCTTACGGCGCTTGTGCCGGAAAACTACAATAGAAAACTTATAGGGCTGACACTGAAAAATGTATCCCTTGCTTTGGAAATCGACGGTTCGGTAGTCCAGACCGAACAGGGGGAGCTGTCTTTCACTTCGGGCGGAATAGAGGGAGCGCTCGGGTTCAGGGTCAGCCGCAATGCCGTCAGGGCCCTTGATGCTGGAAGGAAAGTAAGGCTTTTGCTCGACCTTAAGCCCGGACTGACAGTTGGGCAGATAGAGCGGAGAATAATAAGGGAATATACTTCTGAACTGCGTTTTCCGGTATATGTGGCTTCTTACATGCCGATGCATGCTGTGGGGCCGTTCATGGAGTCATTTCCCCGCCTTGACAGGAAGACTTTGCCCGGATGCCTGAAGAACTGGGTTTTCCCTGTCAAGGGCTATGTGGGGTATGACAGGGCCGTGGTTACAGCCGGCGGCATACCCCTGAAAGAGGTGTCGCGCAGGACAATGGAATCCAAACTCTCTCCCGGACTGTTTTTTGCGGGGGAGATGCTCGATATTGACGGGGATACGGGAGGGTACAATCTTCAGATAGCGTTTTCTACCGGCCATCTTGCGGCCGTTTCGGCATTGGCCCGTACTGAAAAGGCTATCGGACGGTAATGCCGCATATTCTGTCCGTACCGGATACTGCCGTTATGTAATCCCCGCCGGCTGTATTTATGGGTCCGGATATTTCCAATGCAAGAAAGTCGCCCGTCCTTACTGAACAGAATCCGGATATTTTATGGAATTCCTCCAGTACGGTGTCGAACGGAGGGAGCGAGCCGGTTTCGAATACGCACTTCCCGTTTATTTCCACTTTGAATGGAAGTACGTTTCCCGGAGCACGGGAATACTGCTCGACGGGATACATTTTCAATGGGATTATCGTGGTGTAATCCAGTGAATTCTCTATGAAGTCCCTGTTAGGCGCACTGCTGTCGGCCAGTTCCGGTTTGAGCAGGATGCCGTGGTTGAACGGGCCTATGAACCTGTGTACGAAAGGTCTTGCTATGGATTTTCCGGCCCTGCAAAGTCTGAAGCATACAACAGGTACGACGGACAGCTTCCCGATGTAGTCCGGGATGTAATAGTCTTCAAGCGCCCGGACCATAGTGGAGTCGGAGCGGAAGTAATAGTTGGCCCGGTCGGAGGGAGAGACAAGGATGTTCACCGCATCGACAGCTTGATTTCGGTAAGTATGTTCTTTGTGTCCAGGGTGAAGTCTCCGTTCATCATCCAGGCGTAGTAGCTCGGCTCTGCCCGGAGTACTTCCGTGACTGGTTTCCCCTTGTGCTTGCCGAAGTTGAATACGGGTATGTCCTTGTCGTTGTAGACTATTCTTCCGGCGTAGTCGGCGAATCTTGTTTTCGTGGAGAAATCGGCGAGGAAATGCACGTCGTTCTGCAGGTCGGGGTATCTGTCGAGCTGTGCCATCAGGATTTCGTATGTGGCCATGGTATCGGCCTGTGCCGAGTGCGCATTTTCAAGATCCTTGTGGCAGTAGAACTTATAAGCTGCGGAAAGGGTGCGCTGTTCCATCTTGTGGAATATGTTCTGCACGTCCACGAGATTTCTCTTGCGGAAGTCGAAAGACACTCCGGCCCTGAGGAACTCTTCCGCCAGCATGGGTATGTCGAACTTGAGGGAGTTGTACCCTGCGATGTCGCAACCGGTCATCCATTGCGCCAGGGACTTGGCTATCTGCTGAAAAGTAGGGCAGTCCTTTACGTCCTCATCCGAGATCCCGTGTATTCTGCGGGATTCTTCCGAAATCGGGATTGTAGGGTTTATCCGTCTCGTCTTGACTTCGGTATGCCCGTCCGGGAATACTTTTACCGCCGATATTTCCACAATCCTGTCGGTGGCCACATTGAGCCCTGTGCTCTCGATGTCGAAGAACAGCAGCGGGTTTTTAAGGTTCAGCTGCATGGCAGTCAGGCTAATCTTATTGGCATAATCAATGCGCAGATATCCTCGTCCGGATCCTTCTCCTGTGCAGATACTATCAGGCCGGCCCTTGCAGGGTCAGACAGTTCGAAACATATCTCGTCGTACGGCAGGTTGGACAGGATTTCAATAAGGAAATTGGACTTGAATCCTATAACCATCGGTTCCCCGTCGTATTGGCAGGTTATGTCCTCGTGGGCTGATGTTGAGTAGCTGGTATCCTGCGCGGATATGGTGAGCTTGTTGAAGGACAGGGTAAGCGACATGTTGGATGTTGCCTGGTTGGAGCATACCGACACCCTTTTTACGGCGTTGAGGAACTCGATTCTTCCTATGATTATCTTGTTCGGGTTGTTCTTGGGTATTACTGTCCTGTATGCCGGATATGTGCCATCTACGGTTCTGCATACCAGCAGGTTGTCCTTGAAGAGGAAACGTACGTTGCGGCTGTCGAATGTGATTTCGACTTCCTCTTCCGACTTGGCGAGCGCGGAACGCAGTATCGCGGCGGGCTTTTTGGGCAGTATGAACGACGACCTTATGTCTGACGTTATATCTTTTCTGCTGTAGCATACCAGTTTGTGCGAATCGGATGCGACCAGGGACAGTGCGCCGTCCGTCAGGTCGAAAAGTATGCCGTTCATTACGGGCCTGAGAGTCTCTTCAGCCGTGGCGTACATGGTATAGTCTATTCCGGAATACAAGGTGGTTGCAGGTATCCTTATTGATATTGCGGATTCGTCGATGGCCGGGAGTTCCGGATAATATTCGGCCAGATCTATCGGAATCTTGGAGGAACCGGTGTTCCAGTTGATTTCCAATGTGTTTAGCTCTAAGGTGCGCAGTTCGATAGGCATGTCGGGGAACTCTTTGAGTGAGTCCGTCAGCAGTCTTGCCGGCACGGCTATCGAGCCCTCCTCTGACACATTGTCAATATTTATGACTGTCCTCAATGTCATTTCAGCGTCCGACGCGGTAACCTCGAGCGTGTTCCCTTTAAGTACGAACAGGAAGTTGTCGAGGATGTGCATTGCGTTTTTCTGGGATATGACCCTTGACACAGAGAGCAGACCGCGTAAAAGTTCTGAACTTGATACTATAAATCTCATTTTCGCTTATAATTTAAAACATACAAATATACGGACTTTTGGCATATATTTTGAATTTGAAACCCCTGAAAATCGAAAAAATTGATGAAATGAAAAGGAACTTGTTACTTACAGTGCTGCTTTCTGCAGTTGTCGCCCTGACTGCCTCCCTGGCGGTCGTGCACAATAATGGGAAAAAGGACACTACATACAGATATGCGGGCGCGGATTCGGCCATGCCCGTGCATAATGTCAACATAAGCGGGGAATTTCCGGACTTTACATATGCAGCGGAGTCCTGCGTAAAGGCGGTTGTATACGTGAAGGTCATTAAAAGGAGCGAAGTCCCCGAAGGGCCGTCTTCGCTATTCGAGTATTTCTTCGGATTCGGCGGCATGACCCCGAGGGAACAGGTCGGCTCAGGATCTGGCGTCATAATAACGCATGACGGGTATATTGTAACCAACAACCATGTCGTGGCCGGGGCGACGGAGGTCGAGGTTACCGTAGGGGATGACAAGACCTTCAAGGCGGAAGTGGTAGGGACGGACCCCGCTACGGATGTTGCCCTGCTTAAAATCGATGCGGAAGGCCTTCCCGTTATACCTGTAGGGGATTCGGATGCGCTCCGTCTCGGCGAATGGGTACTGGCGATAGGAAGCCCTTACGGCCTGACATCTACGATTACTGCAGGAATAGTGAGCGCAAAAGGACGTTCCATGCCGAATTATACCGGCGAATTCAAGATAGAGTCTTTCATACAGACCGATGCCGCCGTCAATCCCGGCAACAGCGGTGGGGCTTTGGTAAACATCAAGGGTGAACTTGTAGGCATCAATACCATGATTGTCTCCCAGACAGGCTCTTACGCAGGCTATTCGTTTGCGGTGCCGGTGAATATCGTAAAGAAGATAACTGAGGACCTGATAGATTATGGTTCGGTTCAAAGGGCCGTGCTCGGGGTTGTGATGCGCAGCAACAGCGAAGATTTGAAAGAAGAGATGAAACTTTCTACGTCCAAGGGCGTATATATAGACGAGGTCGCCAAGGGAAGCGCTGCACAGGAGGCCGGAATGGAGAAAGGGGACGTGCTTGTGGCGATTGACGGCAATGAAGTGAGCGGCGCATCTTCGGTACAGGAGATTATAAACAGATACCGTCCGGGAGACCGGATTGAGATGACGGTTGTCAGGGGCGATAAGACGATGACGCTCAAGGCTACGCTTATCGGCAAAGAGACTCAGGACCTGAATGCCTACAATATGCAGGACAAGGTCATAGTCTTTGGGGCGGAACTTGTTCCGGCACCGAGGCAGGAGCTCGAGAAGCTCGGCCTTAAGAACGGGGTGAAAGTCGCATCCGTAAGCAAGGGCAAGATGAAGGATGACGGGGTAAGGGCCGGTTTCATAATTACCCACATAAACGATACCCCCGTGACATCGCCTCAGGATGTGGCGGTATCCGTGAAGAAGGCCAGACGCTCCATCGTGGTGGAGGGGCTTTATCCTGACGGCACCCTACAGTTTTATGCGATAGGTTTATAGAAACATAATTTGAATGAGACAACTTAAGATTACGAAATCCATCACCAACAGGGAGAGCGCCTCTCTCGACAAGTACCTTCAGGAGATCGGGCGCGAGGAACTGATTACGGTGGAGGATGAGGTAGAGTTGGCGCAAAGGATACGTAAAGGAGATCAGCAGGCCTTGGAGAAACTCACCAAGGCCAATCTCCGTTTTGTGGTATCCGTGGCCAAACAGTACCAGAACCAGGGGCTCAGCCTTCCGGACCTTATAAACGAAGGTAATCTCGGACTTATCAAGGCGGCTGAAAAATTCGACGAGACAAGGGGATTTAAATTCATTTCCTACGCGGTATGGTGGATAAGGCAGTCCATATTGCAGGCTCTTGCCGAACAGTCGCGCATAGTAAGGCTTCCCCTGAACCAGGTAGGGTCCCTTAATAAAATCAACCGTGCGCTTTCCAAGTTCGAGCAGGACAACGAGAGAATGCCTTCCCCTGACGAACTGGCGGGTATTCTCGATATCCCCCGCGACAAGATTGCCGATACCCTCAGGGTGTCCGGCAGGCACGTGTCTGTGGACGCCCCTTTTGTGGAAGGGGAGGACAACAGCCTGCTCGACGTATTGGTGAACAACGATTCGCCTAATGCCGACAAGGGGCTTGTAAACGAATCTCTCAACAAGGAGATAGAGCGGGCCCTTTCTACGCTGACCGAAAGGGAGAGGGATATCGTGAAGGACTTCTTCGGGATAGGCACGCAGGAAATGACCCTCGAGGAGATAGGCGAGAAATTCGGACTGACCCGCGAGAGGGTAAGGCAGATAAAGGAGAAAGCCATCAGGCGGTTGCGTCACAGCAACAGGAGCAAGCTTCTCAAAAGCTATTTAGGATAACATTGGCCATAAAATCGATTCTTATGAGAAAATATTTGATTCTTACAGCGACAACAGCATTGTTTGCACTTATGTTTACTTCATGCGATAACAAAAACCCGCTTCTCGGGGAATGGACGGCGGAATACGGGCTTCCCCCTTTTGAAGAAATCAAGGCGGAGCATTATGAACCGGCCGTCATGGCTGCCATCGAGGAGCATAACAGGGAGATAGAGGCGATAATAGCCGATACGGCGGCACCCGGTTTTGAAAATGTGATAGTGGCCCTTGACAACTCAGGTTCGCTTTTCAACAGGGTCTATTCGGTGTTTGTCAACGAATGCTCCATCAATGCCACTCCTGAGATAATGGAGATAGAGGCCAGGCTCTCTCCCGTGGTCACATCCCATTTCAATGAGATTTCTATGAACGCAGACCTGTTTGCAAAGGTCAAGGCCGTGTATGACAACAGGGAAAACCTCGGCCTGGAGCCTGACCAGATGAGGCTGCTGACAGAAACATACAAAGGTTATGAGCGTTCAGGCGCCACTTTGCCGGAAGATGCAAAGGCGGAGTTGAAAAAGATAAATTCCCGCATATCGGAACTGGAATTGCTTTTCGGACAGCATCTTATTAAGGAAACTGCCGACTTTACCCTTGTGATTGATAAAGCGGAGGACCTTGCAGGTCTCGGCCAGGCACAGATAGCAATGGCTGCCGCCCGTGCCAAAGACAAGGGAATGGAGGGCTTCTGGGCGTTCGGCCTCGACAATCCGAGCGTGATGCCTTTTCTGCAGTTTGCCGACAACAGGCAGTTGAGGGAAACCATGCTGAATGCCTATCTTAACCGCTGCAACAACGGCAATGAAAACGACAACAAGGAGATAGTCCGCGAGCTTGTGGAGCTGCGCAACCGAAAGGCCAAGATAATGGGATATCCCGATTATGCTTCCTTTGTCCTTGAGGACAGGATGGCCAAGACTCCGGAGGCTGTGTATGAACTTCTCGACAAGGTATGGAAGCCGGCCCTGAAGGCAGCAGGAAAGGAACTCAGGGATATGTATCCCCTTGCCAAGGCCGACGGGATTTCTGAAAAGGATTTTGCCGCCAGCGACTGGAGATATTATTTCGAGAAGGCAAAGCATGACAAGTTCAACCTTTCCGAGGATTCACTGAAGCCGTATTTCAAATTCGAGAATGTGCGGGAAGGCATATTCTATGTGGCCGACAGGCTTTACGGAATCAAGTTTACGAAGCTCGAAGGCGTCCCTGTCCCGCATCCCGAGGCAGAGGCTTTCAAGTGTACGGAAGCCGACGGTACCGTGTTGGGTATTATCTATATGGATATGTTCGCCCGTCCCGGCCTTAAGGGTGGCGGTGCATGGTGCAGCGGCTACAGGGAACAGTACCGGCTCGACGGGGAGAGGATCCTGCCGATTGTGACCATCGTAGGCAATTTTACGCGCGGCACTGACGGTGCTCCGGCCCTGCTTTCGCCTGACGAGACCGAGACATTCTTCCATGAATTCGGGCATGCCCTGCAGTCCCTGCTCCAGGATGTGAGGTATCAGGGCAATGCAGCCATGGTAAGGGATTTTGTGGAGCTTCCTTCGCAGATTATGGAACATTGGGTGTTCGAGCCTGAAGTACTTAAGGTGTATGCAAGGCATTATCAGACAGGCGAGCCTATTCCAGCCGACCTTGTAGAGAAGCTCGACCGTTCCGGCAAATACGGGCAGGGTTTTGCGACGGTGGAATTCCTGGCCGCCTCTCTGCTGGATATGGATTACCATGTACTCAAGGATATTCCCGACGGTTTTGATGTCAACGCTTTCGAGGAGGCCACCCTCTCCGGAAGAGGCCTTATGCCGCAAATACCGCCGAGATACAGGAGCACTTATTTCAGCCATGTGTTTTCTGGCGGCTATACAGCCGGGTACTACAGCTACCTTTGGGCCGAGGTCCTGGATGCCGACGCATACGAGGCTTTCAAGGAAACCGGGGACATATTCAACCAGGATGTGGCCGCACGTTTCAGGAAGGAGATACTTGAACGCGGAGGCGAGGATGACGCGATGACAATGTACGTTAATTTCAGGGGAAAGGAACCCGGTATCGAACCCCTGCTTGAGAACAGGGGATTATGATATTTCTGGAAGATTATATAGCAAATGAGATAACCAAAGCAGTGGAAGCCCTTTACGGGGCTTCTGCTGTCAAGGTACAGACCTCGTCTACCAAAAAGGATATAGAGGGGGACGTTACGGCCGTAATGTTCCCCCTGCTTAAACTGAGCCGTAAGTCCCCCGAGGAAACAGGGGAGGAGATAGGTGCCTGGCTTGCCGCCAATCTGCCCGATGTCGGCGGCTATAATGTGATAAAGGGATTCCTTAATGTAAAGATGTCCGATTCCTATTGGAAGAAATCTTTCCGGGAGATTGCCTCCGACGGCAGTTTCGGGGAGAGGCCCGCTAACGGGAAGACGGTAATGGTCGAGTTCTCATCGCCTAATACCAACAAGCCGCTGCATCTCGGACATTTGAGGAATATTCTTTTAGGCTGGTCGGTCTCCAGGCTGCTGGAAGCTGACGGTTACCGTGTCATAAAGGCCAACCTGGTCAATGACAGAGGTATCCATATATGCAAGTCAATGGTGGCATGGATTCATGAGGCCAATGGTGCGACTCCTTCGGATGCCGGCGTGAAGGGAGACCATTTCGTAGGGGACTATTATGTCCTGTTCAATGATATTTACAAGAGGCAGGTATCTTCGCTTGTCGAAGGCGGTATGGCCGAGGATGATGCCAGGAAGAATGCTCCGATAATGAAGGAGGCGCAGGACATGCTTGTCAGGTGGGAGCAGGGGGACGCTGATACCATAGCCCTGTGGAAAACGATGAATTCCTGGGTATATGAAGGTTTTGACAAAACATATTCCGATATGGGGGTCGGTTTCGACCGCATCTATTACGAGTCGCAGACCTACCTTCTGGGAAAATCGATTGTCGAGGAAGGGTTGGAAAAAGGTGTGTTCGAGCGTCATCCAGACGGTTCCGTATGGTGCGACCTTACCTCTGACGGTCTCGACAGCAAGCTTCTGCTGAGAAGTGACGGCACTTCGGTGTATATGACTCAGGATCTCGGCACGGCAAGGAAAAGGTTCGAGGAATATGACCTGGACGGGCTGATATACGTCGTGGGCAATGAACAGAACTATCATTTTCAGGTTCTCAAGCTCATATTCAAAAAACTCGGGTATCCGTGGGCGGACAGGATATACCACCTTTCGTACGGGATGGTGGAACTGCCGGACGGAAAGATGAAATCCCGCGAGGGTACGGTAGTCGACGCGGACGACCTTATAGGCAGGATGTACAATACGGCTATGGAAGTCTCCCGGGAGCTTGGGAAACTGGACGGCATGGACAAGGATGAACAGGACAGGCTTTTCGGCATGCTCGGGCTCGGTGCGCTCAAGTATTTCATAATAAAGGTCGACCCGAAAAAGACCATGCTTTTCAACCCCAAGGAGTCCATAGACTTCAACGGCAATACCGGACCTTTTATCCAGTATACCCACGCCAGGATCAAATCCATACTCAGGAAAGCCGATGCTGCCGGCTATGTGCCTTCGGCATCCATGGATGCCGGCCTGCTTCCCAAGGAGGTTGAAATCATTGACAGGCTCTGCCGGTATCCGCAACGTATTTCCGAGGCTGCCTCAGCCTATTCTCCTGCCATGATTGCAAATTACTGCTATGACCTTGCAAAAGAGTTCAACCAGTATTATCATGACGTGCCCGTCCTCAGGGAACCGGATGCTTCGGTGAGGGATTTCCGCCTCTCCCTGATAGGCGTTATAGCCCGTGTGCTTTCAAAGGCCATGGGTATTCTCGGTATTACCCTGCCTGAGAGAATGTAATGGGCCGCAGTCAGGATTATATGTTCCCTACAAGTCTCAAGGAACTCGAGAGACTCGCGTGGGACCACATAGACGTAATTCTGTTTTGCGGGGACGCATTCGTGGACCATCCATCTTTCGGTGCTGCAGTGATAGCAAGGCATCTCCAAAGTCTGGGCTATCTGGTTGCCGTGGTCCCTCAGCCCAACTGGAGGGATGATTTGCGGGACTTCCGCAAATTCGGGGCCCCAAGGCTCTTTTTCGGGGTTACCTCAGGTGCAATGGACTCCATGGTGAACCATTATACGGCAAATAAAAGGCTCCGTAGCGATGACGCCTATACCCCTGACGGAAAAGCAGGACGCAGGCCGGACTATGCGGTAAGGACCTATACGCGTATATTAAAGCGCCTTTATCCTGATGTCCCTGTCGTGATAGGCGGGATAGAGGCTTCCCTGAGACGTCTTACGCATTATGACTACTGGCAGGATGCTCTCCTGCCGTCCATACTGGTGGAAAGCGGGGCCGACTGTCTGATATACGGCATGGGTGAACGGCCCGTTGCCGAAGTGGCTTCGGCTATAGATGGCGGGCGCAGCCTTCTGCATATACCCCAGACTGCCCATTATATAATGTCAGCCGGGGAAGTCCCTTCGGGGGATGATACGGTGTTTTTATCTTCCCATGAAGAGTGCCTTGCCGACAAGAAGGTCTTCGTCCGTAATTTCAATATTATTGAAACAGAGGCTAACAAGCTGTGTCCCAAAACTATTATCGAGCCGTGCGGCAACGGGTTCGTTGTAGTGAACCCGCCTTATCCGCCTGCATGCGAAAGGGAGATGGATTCATGGTATGCACTGCCTTACACCAGACTGCCCCATCCGAGGTATGCAGGGAAAACCATACCTGCGTATGAAATGATTAAAAATTCGATAACGGTGCATCGCGGCTGTTTCGGAGGGTGCAGTTTCTGTACGATAGCGGCCCATCAAGGCAAGTTTATCCAGAGCCGCTCCATGGAGTCTGTAGTGGACGAGGTGAAAATACTTGCCGGGCATCCTTCTTTCAAGGGTGTCATATCCGATATCGGGGCGCCTACGGCCAATATGTACAGGATGGGCGGAAAGGACTTCTCCCGGTGTGCCGCGTGTGTACGGAAGTCGTGCCTGTACCCCAGGAGATGCCCCAACCTGGACTGTTCGCATGCGGATATCCTGAAACTCTACTCACTTGTGGATTCCGTACCGGGAGTGAGGAAGAGTTTTATAGGAAGTGGCATACGCTATGACCTTTTCCTGGACGGGGAAGGCTATATCGATGCTTCCGGAAAGGAATATTTTGAAGAGGTTGTGCTCAGGCATACTTCCGGCCGTTTCAAGGTCGCTCCGGAGCATACCGAACAGTCCGTCCTGGATATGATGAACAAGCCTCCTTTCAGGCTGTTCGGGACGCTAAGGCGGGAGTTTTCTTCCATTGTAGGAAGGCACGGCCTGAAATACAGTATTGTGCCATATTTTATATCCGGTCATCCCGGGTGTGGGGTCAGGGAGATGAAGGCGCTGGCTTCCAACCCATTGCTGAATGGTATAAATCTTGACCAGGTGCAGGAGTTCACTCCTACGCCCATGACCGCCTCGTCCGTGCAGTATTATTCCTGCATGGACCTGAGGACTATGAAAAGTGTTTTTGTCGAGAAGAGCATAGAGGGCAAAAAGAGACAGAAATCCTTTTTTTATAAAAATGCGCGCTTTTCGGACGAAATAAGAAAAAAAACACTATAATTGCGCCTGATTTCACGTTTGAAGTATGACACAGAGTACAAAGAATCCATCGGCGCCCAAGAAACGCGCGGTTATAAGTTATGACAACATGTTCCCGGAGCTGCGTGAGGCTTTCAAGGAAAAGTATCCCCGCGGGTATGCAGACTATATGGCTGATTTGTTCAAGGTGGACAAACCTGACGGGACATTTTTCTATGCGGTGTCCATAGAGATACCGGATGCGGTATATCTTGTGAAGATTCCCGTCAAGGTAGACGATTACGAGGAGGCAGAGAATGACCTGTTCGAAGATGCCGAGGAAGAGGATATGGACAACTCCATTTTCCCCGATGATTCCGAGGATGACTCTGCTGCAGAAGAACCAGAAGAATAATACGGCTTTTTGGGCAGGGAGGCATACAGCATACTAAGACGGTATTGCTCCAGGCTTGCGCAGCAGCTGAGGAGACTGCCTGAGCAACAGTTGCTTTTGTTGCTCGCTTTTTTTGTGGGCATAGGCAGCGGCCTGGCAGCCGTAATACTCAAGAAGTTCATTTCGTTTATAGCCGGCCTGCTTACGGGCTGGTTCGATACTCCTTCCGATCAGTTTTTCCTTATCCTGTATCCCGGAATGGGAATGCTGGTCTCGCTCCTGTTTGTCAAATACATACTGAGGGACGATATCGGACACGGGGTTACCAAGGTGCTCGAGGCCATATCCAAGAACAAGTCCAAGATAAAGGGGCACAATATGTGGTCTTCCATTTTTGCCAGTTCGGTTACCATATCTTCCGGCGGCTCGGTAGGAGCGGAGGCCCCGATAGTCTATACGGGGGCGGCAATCGGATCGAATATAGCCAGGGCACTGGGCCTTCCGTACAAGCATATAACGATACTGCTCGGGTGCGGGGCTTCCGGTGCGGTGGCGGGAATATTCAAGGCGCCCATGGCCGGCATCCTGTTTACTTTGGAGATCCTGCTCTTCAATATATCGATGACTTCCATACTGCCGCTGCTGGTATCATCGGTTACCGCCACTACCGTTTCGTATCTCTGTCTCGGAAGGGATGCTTCTTTTTCCAGCGTGGTAGATCATTTCGCCATGGGCAATATTCCCTATTATGTGGCCCTGGGGATTTTCTGCGGATTTGTTTCGCTGTATTTTATCCGCATGACCCTTTCTCTGGAGGACAGGATCAAGAGGATAGGCAATCCTTTTGCCAGATGGGCCTTATGCGCTTCCGCCCTGGGGCTTCTGGTCTTTGTTTTCCCTCCGCTCTACGGGGAGGGATATTCGTCCCTTTCGTATCTGCTGAAGGGACAGCCAGGACTGATTATGGAGTCTTCCGTTTTCGGCCCTTTCCATGAGAAGGGATGGATGATACCGGTTTATTTTGCCCTTGTAATGATATTTAAGGTATTTGCAATGTCATTTACAAATGCCGGGGGCGGAGTGGGAGGGACATTCGGGCCTACTCTGATTATCGGGGGACTTGCCGGCTTTATCATGTCACGGGTTGTCAATCTCTTTGACTTCCATTATCTTCCTGAGGCCAATTTCGTCCTGGCAGGGATGGCCGGGCTTATGGCCGGGGTCATGCAGGCACCTATGACGGCCATATTCCTGATAGCTGAGATAACGGGCGGCTATTCTTTGCTTATGCCGCTTATTATAGTCTCGACCATTTCATTTGCCACGATACGGCTGTTCGAGCCGTATTCCATATATTCCAAGCGCCTTGCCAAGAAAGGGGAGCTGATTACGCACGACAGCGACCATTCGGTGCTTACCTTGTTAAAGACATCCGACCTTGTCGAAAGTGATTTCGTACCGGTTCAGATGAAAGCATCCCTCGGCGACCTGGTAAAGGTTGTGGCCCATTCCAAACGCAATCTTTTTCCGGTGATCGATTCGGAAAATGTCTATCAGGGTGTAATCTCACTAGACAGGATAAGGGAAATGATGTTCGACAGAGACCAGTATGACAAGGTGTTCGTATATAATCTGGTAAAGGATGCCCCGGCCGTGGTCGGCATAGATGAGAGGATGGAAAGCGTTATGGCGAAGTTCGACAAGACAGGGGCGTGGAACCTGCCGGTTGTGGACAGCGCGGGGATATATGTGGGTTTTGTTTCCAAGTCGAAGATATTTTCTTCGTACAGGGAACGCCTTCAGGATGTGTCCCATGATTGAAGATGACAATGGATAGGATTTATATAGATTTTATGTCCGGCAGGCTCTCTGTGGCCCCCTGGCGGGTGGAGCACTGTGTAGGACTGCTCGAGGAGGGAGCTACCGTACCTTTCATATCCCGTTACAGAAAAGAGAGGACCGGAGGCCTGGATGAGGCTCAGGTAAGCGAGATAAAGCATTATTATCTCGGTTTTGTCGAACTGGAAAAGAGGAAGGAAAGTATACTTTCCTCAATCGGTTCCCAGGGAAAGCTCGATGCCGCGCTCGAAAAGGAAATCAGACAGGCAGTGGACCCTAAAGTCCTTGAAGACCTGTACCTTCCTTTCCGTCCTAAAAGGAAGACCAGGGCATCGGTGGCCAGGGACTGCGGGCTTGAACCCCTTGCCTCAGCATTGTTCGGCTGCAAGGTGAAAAAGCCGGCCGCGGAGGCTGAAGCCTATATCTCCGACAAGGTAAAAGATGTTCAGGCAGCCCTTTCGGGAGCTTCTGACATAATCGCGGAATGGGTGTCCGAGTCGGTGAAAGTAAGGGAGTATCTGCGCAGGGCATATATGGACGGAGGCCGGATTGTGTCGTCTCCGGCCAAAGGTATTGATACGGATTCGGAAGGGGCAATGAAATACCGGAATTATATGAACCGGTCCGAGCCATTGTCAAAAATACCGTCGCACAGGGCCCTGGCTATCCTAAGGGCTTCATCCGAAGGAGTCCTTTCCGTCAAGGTGGAAGTGGACAGAAAGCGCATGACCGGAAAAGTCTTCTCTATGGTTATGAGAGACAAGCCTCAGCCTTCAAGACTGCTTTGGACGTTCCTCTCCGGGGCCGTGGAGGATTCCTTTTCGCGTCTGCTGCATCCTTCGATAGAGAACCAGGTACTTAAGGAGGTAAAGGAACGTGCCGATATTGAGGCCGTGAAGGTGTTCGGGGAGAACCTGCGCCAGCTTCTCATGGCTCCTGCGCTGGGACAGAGAAGGGTCATGGCGATTGACCCGGGATTCAGGACCGGTTGCAAGGTTGTATGTCTGGATGCGCAGGGAGCCTTGCTGCACAACGATACGATATACCCCCATCCTCCGCGCAACGAGAGGACAATGGCTATGAAGAAGATAGCGAACATGGTCCAGGCATACAGGATAGAGGTGATAGCCATTGGCAACGGTACGGC
>DVLA01000088.1 GCA_018715745.1 Candidatus Coprenecus stercoripullorum | reverse complement strand
TCTTTGCACTGTATTAATATACTAATACACCAATAATGGGGTACATGCGGGCGAATGCCTTTTGTGCCGCGTTTGATGCAGGATAAATTCAAATTGTTTGAATATGATTAAAATAAGTAATCTGGAATTCGGTTATACGAGGCATGCCGTCCTTGAGGGGATAGACATGCAGTTGGACGAAGGCTGTATATACGGGCTTCTCGGAGAAAACGGGGTAGGGAAGACCACCCTGCTGAAACTCATCTCGGGCCTTCTGAAAGCAGACAGGGGCGAAATTGAGATCGGCGGCCTTTCTCCATTTTCCCATTCTCCGCTTTTTTTACGGAATATCTATTATGTTCCGGAGGACTTCGCCGCACCGGAAATACCCGTCGAGGTTTTTGCCAAAGATTACGGCGTGTTTTATCCTCATTTCGATCTCGCCTATTTTTATGAACTTATGCGGTTATTCGGAGTCAGCCCCTCTTCGAAATTCAACAGGCTCTCCTACGGGCAGCAGAAAAAATCGGTCATAGCCTTTGCGCTTTCCCTCCGTACCGGCGTGCTGCTTCTTGACGAGCCGAGCAACGGGCTCGACATTCCCTCCAAGTCCCAGTTGCGGCGTGCTATTTCCGAGAGTTCGGGACCGGACAGGACCATAGTTGTTTCCACGCATCAGGTAAGGGACCTGGAAAACCTTTTCGACCCAGTGATAATATTGGACAACAAGGGCGTCCTTCTTAATGCCTCTGTCGGGGAAATATCGGAAAAACTGTATTTCTCCGTAGAGAAGGCCATGCGTCCCGACGCACTGTATTGTGAACCTGCCGTAGGGGGATATTCACAGGTCTCCGTCAATACGGACAACTCTGAGAGTGCCGTGGATATAGAGATGCTGTTCAATGCAGTGCTGGCCAACAGGGACAGAATCAAGAGTATTTTCAACAGATAAATAACGGTTATGGATAATATATTGAATATAGGCAGACTATGGAAACTGCTCCGCAAGGATGTGACGGAATTTTACCGCAATACAATAATGGTTTCCCTGGCTTTTCTCGGCGTTTATGTTGTAATATGGCTGTTTTCGCTTGTTTTAGGTATCGGTTTCGATGTCTATTCAAGAGGGCCGGTACTGATATTCATCTGCGCCGTGTATTTTCTTTATCTTCCTTTTAGGGCTTACGGATATGCCAATGACCGCCGGAAAGGTATAACCTATGCCATGCTGCCGGCTTCATTTGTGGAAAAATTTATCATAATGCTGCTGGCGTGCTCGTTTATCTATCCCCTGCTGTTCGTGGCCGCAATGCTGCTTGTAGATACTTTGCTTGTGCTCCTTCCAGGCGATACTTTCATCAATATGTTATGGAAGGAACTCGACTGGTCGGCTCTCGAGCTCTATTACAGGCTGTTCATGATTCAGTCGGCCGCATATTTCGGGACATTCTTTTTCAAGCGGCACAAGGCGGCCAAGACCATCCTGTGCTTCATGCTTGTGAATCTTGTCATAACCTGTATATTTCTTATCGGTTTTGCCAAAGACATTTCGGGGATTATTGCAATTTCCGAGGACAGCGCCCGTGATGCCTTTCTTGACTATATCGACGATACCTGGTACAATGTATTATGGGGCCTGTATTCGATAGGCGGGCCGGCTGTGCTGTACATACTGTCATTGCTGAAAATCAAGAATCTTCAATTGAGGTAGTTATGGATTTCAATCGCGATAAGCCAATTTACCTGCAGATAGCCGATTATCTTTCCGACCTCATAATAAGGAGGGAGCTCAAGGACGGCGACCGTCTGCTTTCAGTAAGGGAACTCGGCGCGTCTTTTGGGGTCAATCCCAATACGGTTATGCGTACCTACGATTATCTTGAAAATGAAGGTGTGATTGCCAATAAGCGGGGAATCGGCTTTTTTGTCGCCCCGTCTGCATCCGAGAGTGTCAGGAAGACAAAGAGAAAAGAGTTTATAGACAATGAGCTGAGAAGGGTTGCAGAGAATATGTGTTTTCTCGGGGTGACGCTTGAAGAGTTTTCGGAGATATACATGTCTGCGGTAGAAAAGTCCGGCGGCGCGGTGTCACATAATCGGGTACCGGACAATGATAATCTAAAAGAAGACCTAAAGTAGTTAAGCAATTATTAAATGTAGTTCAATGTCAAGGCGGCCGCCTCCCGCTGTCAGGGAGGGTGGCCGTTTTGTATTGTTTACCCTTCCCAGCCCTCATCCAGCAGCTCTGGCCTTAGGAGCCTTGTCCTTTCGATTGACATTCCGTGCTTCCATTCCTGTATCAGTCTGGGATTCCCGGACAGCAGGACCTCGGGTACTTTCCATCCGTTGAATTCAGCGGGCCTTGTGTATACTGGCGGGGACAGCAGCCCGTCCTGGAACGAATCGGACAATGCGGAACTCCCGTCACCCAGGGCCCCGGGAATCAGGCGGACTATTGCATCGCAGATCACGATGGCGGCCGTCTCACCCCCGCTGAGTACATAGTTGCCTATTGATATTTCCTTGGTTATAAGATGTTCCCTTATTCTGTGGTCGATACCTTTGTAATGCCCGCACAATATAATCAGATTATCGCAGCATGACAGGCTGTTGGCCATATTCTGGTCGAACATCTCCCCGTCCGGGGACGTATATATCACATGGTCGTATTCTCTTCGGGAGGTAAGGTCGGTGATGGCCCTGAACAGCGGTTCGGGCCTGATAACCATGCCGGCATCCCCTCCGAACTGGTAATCGTCTATCTGTTTGTAATTTCCGTGCCCGTAGTCGTGGAGGTTGATTATGTGTATTTCCACGAGTCCCTTCTCCTTCGCCCTTTTTATTATGGAATGGTTGAGCGGACTTTCCATCAAGTCAGGTACGGCACTGATGATATCGATTCTCATAATGGCGCAAAAATACTCAATTCCGCTATTAATTCAGTCATTCAATTATTTCTTTGCTATATTTGCATGATAAATCATTTAAGGCAATTGAAAAATGAGTGACAGGACCTTGAATCTTCCCGAAGGGAAAAACGTTGAACCAGAAGAGAATTTGGAACAACATGCGGCTGCTGGAAGCAGTCCGGCAGACGGACCCGTACAGGCACATGAGCCGGAACCGGCCGTGGATGCAGTTCCCGGGGCTCCGGAAGAGGAGGCGGCAGCGGCGGCTGTTGCCCTTGCAATCGATGGAGAAGGAGAGGACCGGGATGTCGATTTCCAGGATTTGTCCTCAAAAAGCCTGAAAGAGATACTTTCGGTTTTCAGCGACATCATCGAGGAAGGCGATCAGATGAAAATGTACAAATATTCCGAGATGATAAAGGCCGCATTCTACAAGGCTCTCAAACGGGAGAAGATAGCTGCCGGCTATGTCGCTTCGGCCGGAAGCGTCCCGGCATCCGGGACTCTGCCCGATGACGGCCGGCAGGAGATGCCGGTATCTGTAAATCCCTTTGCGGAAGTCGAGAGGGGTTTCAAGGAGCTGTATGCAAATTACAAGGCTTTGCGCAGCGCATACGTGCAGGAGATGGAGAGAAAGAAGGAAGAGAACCTCAGGGAGAAGAAGGCCATCATAGAGGAGTTGAAGAATCTGTTGGAAACGACAGAGGATCTCAACCGTACATTCCCTGCCTTCAGGGCTTTGCAGGCAAGATGGCGTGAAGCCGGTCCGGTTCCCCAGTCCGAAGTGAAGGATATATATGACACATACCGGCACTATGAGGAGAAGTTCTACGACTATGTAAAAATCAACAACGAACTGAGGGATCTCGACTTCAAGAAGAATCTCGAGGCCAAGATATCCCTTTGCGAGAAGGCAGAATCCCTTATAGAAGAGGAAAATGTTACAAGGGCCTTCAACCAGCTTCAGAAACTCCATGAACAGTGGAAGGAAATAGGCCCTGTCGACAAGGAGCACAGGGAGACTATATGGGAGAGGTTCAAACTTGCCTCGTCTGCGATAAACAAGAAGCATCAGGCGTACTATGAAGGCCTTAAATCGGAACATAAGGAGAACCTTGCAGCCAAGACCCTGTTGTGCGAACGCGCCGAGGCCATTTCAGTCAGGGAGATAAACGATATGGCCGGCTGGAATTCCGCTACCAAGGAAATAGACGGGCTTTTCGGGGAATGGAAAGGAATAGGGTTTACGGCACGTAAGGACAATCAGAAAATATACGATCGCTTCAAGGCGGCCACGAACAAATTCTATGCAAGGAAGAAAGAGTTCTATGCCCAGTTGAAAGGCAGCCTGCAGGACAATTACCATAAGAAAGTGGCATTGTGCGAGCAGGCCGAGGCCGTGGCTGACAGTACCGACTGGAAAAAGACTACGGAATATCTCATTTCGCTTCAGAAGCAATGGAAGGAGATAGGTCCGGTTTCCCGCAAGAAGTCGGAACAGGTCTGGACACGTTTCCGCGCAGCATGCGACAAGTTCTTTGATAACAAGAGCCGTAATTTCGGAGGGGCCGACCCCGAACAGGTGCAGAATTACAGGGACAAGATGGCCGTCATCGAAGAGATTTCCGCTTATCAGCCTCAGGGAGAACGGGAGGATGAAGAGGCTGCAAGGGCATTTGTCAAAAGGTGGAACGCCATAGGTCATGTTCCTTTCAGTGAGAAGGATGCCATACAGGAAAAGTTCAGGGACGCCCTTTCGGCCAAATTCCAGGGCTATTCCGGATACCTGCATGACAGACAGGCTTCGGCGCGGGCTGACAGACGCAGGGATACGCCTGCACGGATGGAAAGGGACCGCCTTGTGCAGAAGTTCCGTAAGCTCGAGACCGAAATTGCGACATATGAGAATAATCTCGGCTTCTTTGCGAACTCCAGGAATGCGGAGAAACTCATAAGCGACATAAACAGGAAGATTGAGACCCTCAGGAACGAGCTCGGAGAGTTGGAAATGAAGATAAAGGAACTGGATAGCGCAGAGTAAGACAAGAGCAGACATGAATAAGAATACCGTTATTGGTATAACGCTGATAGGTTTGATTCTGATAGGGTTCAGCGTTTACAATTCCAAAGTTGCAAGAGAACAGATGGAGATCCGCAGGGTGCAGGACTCCATAGCGGCGGTCAGGGCAATAGAGTATGCACAGGAGATGGCATCCGACGGACAGACGGATACCGGCGCCGCATCGGTTACGGACGAAACCAGGTACAGCAGTACATACGCGAACAGTTTTCTTGAGGAAGCGTATAAGGAGGACGGGGACATCCTTACTCTGGAAAACGACAAGATAAGGGTTGATTTCAGCACGCGCGGAGCCCAGCCTTCTGAAGTGCTGATAAAGGACTATTATACCAGCGACAGCGGAGAACTGTACCTGATAAGGGAGGGAGGGAGCTCTTTCGGGATGCAGATATATACCTCCCAGCTCATAAATACCGCCGATTTTACGTACAGGACAATGTACAGTACTGACTCGTCGGCGGTCATGAGGCTGTATTTTTCCGACAGCGCGTATATCGAGCACAGCTACTATCTTCCGCACGGAAGCTACCTTCTTGATTTCGACTTCAGGATGGTAGGCATGGACGGAATCGTACCGAGGAATTCCGCCAGGTTCGACGTGCTGTGGGACGCAGACATACCCCGTCTCGAGAGAGGGTATGACAATGAGAAGAATTATTCGACGGTAGACTACAAGTATCCCGGAGAGAAGTCCATAGAGAGTCTCGGGCACAGGAAGACCTCGGCCGAGGAGTCCGTTACCACCAGAATGGAATGGTTCGCTTTCCAGCAGCAGTTCTTCTCTGCCATATTGTTGGCCGAAAACTGTTTCGAGTCCGGCGACCTTTCCATGAAACTGTATCCTCAGACCGATCCTGAAAGGCGTCTTATGCAGTGCAGCTCGAATGCCCTGGTGCAGTATGACCTTTCACAGGAAGTGAACATACCCTTCAAGTTCTATTTCGGACCGAACCATTTCCAGACACTGAAAAGCTACGGTTACGGTTTCGAGAAAATAGTGCCTTTGGGCGGATGGGGAGTGCGCTGGATCAATACCTATGTCATTATCCCCATATTCAATTTCTTCGGACGCTTTATAGAAAGTTACGGAATAATCATACTGTTGCTTACCCTGCTGATCAAGATAGTGATTTCGCCCCTGACCCTGAAATCCTACATGTCTTCCGCGAAAATCAACATACTGAAGCCGGAGATTGACAAGATCAACGCCAAGTACCCGAAGCAGGACGATGCGATGAAGAAGCAGCAGGAGATAATGGCCCTTTACAGGAAGGCCGGGGTGAGCATGTTCGGAGGGTGTCTGCCCATGCTGCTCCAGTTCCCCGTACTGTTTGCCATGTTCCGTTTCTTCCCTGCCTCTTTCGAGTTGAGGCAGCAGAGGTTCCTCTGGGCCGATGACCTTAGTGCATACGACTCCATTTTGGATTTCGGTTTCAACATACCGCTCTACGGAGACCATATAAGCCTTTTCTCCATACTGTGCGCCCTGACGATGTACTTCTCCGCAAGGATGACGCAGAGCGGCCAGGACGATTCAAACCCGCAGGCAAAGAGCATGAGGATGATGACGCTGTACTTCATGCCGATATTCATGCTATTCATCTGCAACAACCTCTCAAGCGGTCTTACATATTATTACTTCCTTTCCAACCTGCTTATGATTCTGCAGACATGGATTATCCGCAGGTTCTTCGTGGATGAGGAAAAGATAATGGCCAGGGTAAGGGCGGCCGACAAGGCGCCTGCCAAGCCGAAGTCCAAATTCCAGCAGAGGCTCGAGGCCATTCAGAAAGCACAGCAGGAGGCCCTTAAGGAACAGCAGCGCCAGCAACAGCAGAGGAGGAGGTAATGTCGCAGATTGCCGATAATATACAGTCTGTCAGGCAGGAACTTCCGGAGAATGTGACTCTTGTGGCGGTTTCCAAGTTCAAGCCTGCGGAAGATATTATGGAGGCTTACCGTGCGGGGCAGAGGATATTCGGAGAAAACCGCCCGCAGGAACTGAAGTGGAAAGCCGAATCCCTGCCGAAGGATATACAATGGCACCTTATAGGTCATCTTCAGAAGAACAAAATCAAGATGGCCGTGCCGTATGCCGCACTTATCCATTCGGTAGATACGGCGGACCTGCTTATGGAGATAGAAAAATATTGCGCCCGTGAGGAACGCACTGCGGATGTCCTGATAGAGATACACATAGCTTCGGAAGAAAGCAAGCACGGCTTTACAAGGGAAGAGGTGCTGGAGCTTCTCCCGCGCCTTGAACTGCACCATGTAAGGATAAGGGGCGTAATGGGAATGGCTTCCTTTACCGGGGATGAGACGCTCATACGCTCCGAATTCGCATTATTGAACTCTGTTTACGAAGAAGTCTCTCGGATGGACCTGCCTTTTCTGTCCGACTTCGGCATACGCTCTTTCGGCATGACCAATGACTACAGGATTGCGGTGGAGATGGGCAGCAATATGGTCAGGATCGGGACCAAGATATTCGGCCCGCGTGATACTCGGCTGTAAATACCAGCTCCGTATCCCCTTCGATATATACTTCGGTAAACATTCCGCCTTCATGCAGGAACCCTACCTTGAATGTATTCTCTGCAGTGAGTATTTCGTAGGACTCCGCCCCGCAGCCATCTGCGAAACAGGCTATGGCGGATGCTATGACGCCGGTGCCGCATGACGGCGTCTCGTATTCCACTCCTTTTTCATAAGTCCTTACGCGGGCCCTGCCAGGGGACAGTATCTCCACGAAATCCACATTCACTCCTTTGGGGGCGAACATGCTGTCGTATCTCCATTTCCGCCCTTCCTCCGTTATATCCGTTTCGCGTATGTCATTCTTGAATATTACCAGGTGCTCGCATCCGGTATTCATCTTATATGCCGAGCCGGATATACTGTCGTACTTGCCAACAGGGATTTTCTCTATCCTTCCGACATCGTTCATGCCGAGGTGTATGCGGCTTGTGTTGCCTTTGCGCGAGAGTATGCGGCCTGAGTGTATGCCGTCGGGAGCCTTGAATATGTAAGCGTCAGGAGTGTGTCTGTGCCTGAGGCCGAGCCTGTCCGCAAGGTCGATGATGCATCTCCCGCCGTTGCCGCACATCATTCCCTCCGACGCATCGTTATTGTAGAACCTCATTGAAAAGTCATACTCATCATCTGTCTCCAGTATTATAAGCCCGTCCGAGCCGATGCCCATACGCCTGTCGCACATCCGTATTATCCCGTCGGGCTGTATGGCCGGGTCTTCCGGAGACGGGACCAGCAATATGAAATCGTTTCCTGCCGCCTGATATTTATATGCTTTCATTTCCTTTCCCTTTGATTTCCCCGACTATGTCGGCGGCGATGCGTCCTGCCGCACCTCTTTCACCCAGCATTGACCTCATCATAGAGTAATCCTTCTTCATGTTGGCGATATATCCGGCATCTTCGGTAAGCCTTATGATTTCATCGGTTATATTGGCCGCGGTGCAGTCCCCCTGTATAAGCTCCCTGAAAATATGCTTTCCGAGAATCATGTTCGCAAGCGAGACGGTATCGAGCCGCACAATGGCCTTCGCTATAAGGTACGTTATATAATTGAAGCCGTAGCACACGACCTGGGGCGTCCCGATTATGGCAGCCTCGAGCGAGGCCGTGCCTGATGAAATAATTGCTGCTTCCGAATATTTCAGTACGGAATACGTGTCATTTTCGATGATCCTTACGGGAGTGCCGCTTATGTATTTGCAGTAATACTCCCTTTCGATGGACGGTGCGGCTGCAAGCAGGTACTGGAACTTGCCGGGAGTGCGTTTTTCCAGAATCTCTATTGCCTGCAGCATTCGCGGCAGGAGGTAGTCTATTTCCATCTTCCGGCTGCCGGCCAGAAGGGCTATCGCAGGCCTGTCATCCAGGCCGTGCGAGGCAATGAACCTTTTCCCGTCCCAGTTTTTCCCGATACGTGCCTCGACAGTGTCGGCCAACGGATTACCATGATAAGTGACCTCGAGTCCCTTGCGGCGGAAATATTCTATTTCGAAAGGGAAGATTATGAATACTCTGTCCGTGTATTTCCTGAGGCTTTTTATTCTCGACTCGCCTCTTGCCCATACTTTGGGCGGAATATAGTAGAAGACCTTAAACCCCTGCCCGTGTGCGAACCTGGCTATTTTCAGATTGAATCCGGGATAGTCGATCAGTATTACGGCGTCGGGCCTGAATTCCATGATGTCTTTTCTGCAGAATGAAAGGTTGTCCGCAATCTTGCCGAGCTTGCCTATCACCTCGACTATTCCCATTACCGCACTGTCCCTGTAGTGCCGAACCATTTCCCCTCCGGCAGCTGCCATACCGTCCCCTCCCCAGAAACGTATCCGGGCGGAACTGTCGCATTGGAGCAGCCCTTTTATCAGGTTCGCCCCGTGCAGGTCCCCCGAGGCTTCCCCGGCAATTACATAGTATCGCATCGTTATACGTTATAATTTCCAATCGGACTGCAGACAGTCCAGTGCGTTGTAGTCGGTCGTGTCCACAGAATGCGGGACAATGCTTATATAGCCGTTGTGCATCAGCATGTGGTCGGCATTGCCGACAGTGGCTTCAAGGTTTTCGAACTGTCCCGACATCCTGAAGCAGTCCTTCCCGTCCGCATCCTTTTCCTTCGTAAACTCCTTGACCCATCTCCCGTATCCCCTTTTTGCAAATCGGATTCCCTTTATCCCGGTATCGGGGAGGGCAGGGAAATTCACGTTGAGATAAACGTGCTTCGGAAGCCTGTTTTCTATGAATCTGTCAATTATAATCCTGCCGTATTTCAACACCGCACTGAAATCCGGCTCCGGGCCGTGGTCATTTACTGACAGCCCTATGGACGGTATTTCATACAGCGTGCCTTCGATGCACGCCCCGAGCGTACCGGAATAGAGCGCCGCCACCGAGCAGTTAGAGCCGTGGTTGATACCGGATACGAGGATATCAGGCATCCTGTCCGCAAACAGTTCGTTTACCGCTATTTTCACGCAGTCTACCGGTGTCCCGTTAAACGAGAACATCCTTATGCCGTCCGATTTGCTTTCCTCAGTCAGGTACAGGGCCGTATCCAATGAGATGGCCGCCGATTTCCCCGACTGGGCGTTTTTGGGAGCTACGACAGTCACATTGCCGTATCCGGCCATCATGCCGGCCAGGACATGCAGGCCTTTCGAGGCAATGCCGTCATCGTTGGTTATGAGAATCTCCAGTTTATTTTCCATATTCATATTCTGCGCGGCAAATATACGCAGAAGCCGAGAGCAATGCAAGCTCGCTTGCGATTGCCGAGGCGCCCAAGTATATGCGGCGGAGCCGAATTGAGCAGAAGCCGAGAGCAATGCAAGCTCGCTTGCGATTGCCGAGGCGCC
>DVLA01000087.1 GCA_018715745.1 Candidatus Coprenecus stercoripullorum | reverse complement strand
ATCTACAATAGCCCCGACACTGGCATCCACATTCCCCCCTTCCCCTACGGAAATCGCCTGGGCGACAAGCTCGGGACCGGGAATGGATGCATATATAAGGCGTTTACCGCCCTTATCCTTAAACTCCGTACGCTTGAGAAGCCTTTCCAGAGTCCATGTAACATCTCCCGCACCGCCTGCGGTAGGATTGTCTCCCATATCGCTGACAAAATAAGGACGCGTCCTGCTCCTGAGGGCGCTGTCAATGGCTGTTTCAAGAGATGCCGTCGGAGCGACAAATTCAAAGTCATTCCTTACCGACCAGAATTTCCCGGCCAGTCCCAGTGCTCCGCGTTCCACCTCGTCCTTATCATCGCCCACCACCATTACCACGGCATGATTGCGCGGCTCGTCAGCCCACGGATAAGACATCCATATGGCGGCATCAGTCACGCCTGGACGGCTTTCTACCGGAACTATGGCCTCATACAGTGACTTCCCGGGTTCCACCCTCGTGGAAGTCTTCTCTCCGGGCAACAGGACGGGCACCTTTACCCATGCCTTGTACGCCGGTTTTCCCCCGCCGTTTTCTATCCGTTCCAACAGGTTGGAAACAGCCCTCTTGCGGGAAGTATACCTGTCTTCATGCGGCGCCATCCTGTAGGCCGTAATAAGATCGGTATTTTCCGCCAACCTCATGGATACACAGCCATGGGGATCCATCGACGTGGAAATAAGGACGCTGTCCCCCACTATCTCCCTTATCCGGGAAATATAGTCCCCTTCCGGGTCATCAAGGCCCTCTACGCTCATCGCCCCGTGTATATCCAGAAATATCCCGTCATAAGGCATATTGTCCCTGACAAGCCTGAGCGAACGGTTAAGCAGAGTATCGTAGCATTCTCTGGCAACCATCCCCCCCGGTGTGGCCCACGCTACCATCAACGGTACCCATTCAGCCCTGTCTATCAGGGACGAATCCTTGTCGAAAAAAGGATAGGAGGCGATAATATCCTCGCCGTAAAGCGGCCTGAACATATCCAGAGTCGTACGGGCAGGAGAAAAAGTGCTGCATTCTATACCAACACCTACTATCCCTATGCGCGGGCGCCCGGTCTCCCCGCACTGGCCGCATCCGGCCAAAACCAGGGCCGATGCCACCGCTATTACAAACTTTCTCATAGCATATCGAATTTACAGGCAAAGATACTCAGTTATACGGAATGTATAAAAATACTGAGAGACTCCGGCGCGTCCGCCGAAGCCTCTCAATACTTAACCTAAAACTTAACCTATGAAAAAACTATCCGGTTAAGTATAAAGCAAAGTCCGTGCCAGAATCAGAGCGTTGTCGCAGGGTCTATCAGCTTGTCCTGGTAATACACTTCATAATGAAGGTGATTGCCGGTACTGCGCCCGGTAGTTCCTACATATCCTATCAGATCCCCCTTGCTGACATGGGCGCCTTTCTCTACAGCTATCTTGTGCATGTGGGCATAGGCGGTCTTATATCCGTTCCCATGATTGATCTTGACAAAATTACCGTAACCGCCGTTCCATTTGGCAAAGGTAACGTCCCCGTCGGCAGTGGCATATATGGGGGTCATCTTGGGTGCGGCCAGGTCAATCCCCTTATGGGTATGACGTTTCCGTGTAATAGGATGCACCCTCGTCCCGAAAGGGGAAGATATCCTGACATAATCCGTGGGCTTTCCGCTCGGGACCGACAAGGACGCATCCGCCGCTGCCTCCGAAGGAGCGTCGGCCGGAAGTGTCTCGACAGACGGAAGCGACACTTCTGCCGTGGCATCCGCACCTGTAACAGTCTCCGGTTCGTTATAGGCCTCAAAGTCGTCCGTATCTATATCGGTACTGCTGCCCATAACTATCTCCGTTTCCCTGCCCGCATCGCCTTTGGGAATATCGCTCAATGAAGGAAGCGATATTACAATCTCTCCCTTGACATCCTGAGGTCTGTAGGAATCCGGCGCATCATCCTGCGGCTGCCCGGATATTTCGGAAACTATATCACGCAGGGCAGTCGCCGCTTCCTGAAGCCTGACAACGGAGTCGGCAGAAGAGCTCAGCGAAGGCAGTATGTCTTCCGGTTCGGCCATAGTGACCGCATCGATATCCGCCTCTATGGCTTTAAGTTCGTCAGCTACGGATGAGACGGCGGGAACTGCTTCCGGCCCTCCGGGCAGAGGCTCGGCGGCTATTCCATCATCGGAAGCCATCAGCTCTACTGTCTTTTTCTCATCCTCAAGGATTCCGAGATAAGCCTTTTTCCATGCCTCGAAAGCATCGGCATACTCTTGCAAAAATTTTGCATACTCGTCATTCTTCTGCTTTACGAAGTCCTCGTATTCCTGCTTCGATTTTCTGGCATAATCGTCGAATTCCGTATTCTGCGCACGCAGAACGCCTGATGGGAGAAGCGAGAGAGCCGCCAGAACCGTATAAATATAAATTCTTTTCATACCGATATCAGTTATTTTTTCAAAATTACGAAAAATAAATGACGGACCATACTTTATGTGACACAACATGCGGGATGCCATACAAAACAAAAAGGCCCGGACTCCAAAGTTGTCCGGACCCCTTATCATTTCGCCGTAGCCTCAGGCTACCAGATATTCAGCGGGCGGCCTGCCATGAGGGCCCTTGCCGAATTCCTGACTTTCTCTATTACAGCTTCGTTCTCGACATCCCCGAGTACCTCGTCAATGAATTCCACTATAGTGTCCATATCCTTTTCCACAAGGCCTCTGGATGTAATGGCCGGTGTACCTACGCGTATTCCCGATGTGGTAAACGGAGTACGGCTGTCAAAGGGCACCATGTTCTTGTTCAGCGTAATATCCGCCCTGACAAGTGTTTTCTCAGCCGTCTTGCCCGTAAGATCGGGGAACTTGGAGCGAAGGTCGATAAGCATCAGATGGTTGTCCGTACCTCCGGATACGACCTTGTAGCCACGGCTGATAAACGCCTGGGCCATTGCGGCCGCGTTTTTCTTCACCTGCATCTGATAGTCCTTGAACTCGGGCTGGAGAGCTTCATAAAATGCCACAGCCTTGGCAGCTATGCAATGTTCCAGCGGGCCGCCCTGAACGCCGGGGAATACGCTGGAATTGATGATCTGGGACATCATCTTAATCTGGCCCTTAGGGGTCTTCAATCCCCAAGGATTCTCGAAATCCTTACCGATCAGGATAATACCTCCACGGGGACCGCGAAGGGTCTTATGCGTGGTAGATGTTACGATATGGGCGTATTTTACAGGGTTGTCAAGCAGCCCGGCCGCAATAAGGCCGGCCGGATGCGCCATATCCACCATGAACAGCGCCCCTACCTTGTCTGCTATCTCCCTCATTCTCTTCCAGTCCCACTCGCGGGAATAGGCAGAGGCACCTCCCACGATAAGTTTCGGCCTTGTCTCCATGGCCGTTTTCTCCATCTGGTCATAATCTATCAGACCTGTTTCCTCATTGAGCTTATAAGGCACCGGATGATAGATTATACCTGACATATTCACAGGCGAACCGTGGGTAAGGTGGCCGCCGTGTGCCAGGTCGAGTCCCATGAAGGTATCGCCGGGCTTGAGGCATGCCATGAATACGGCCATGTTGGCCTGCGCACCGGAGTGAGGCTGCACATTTGCATATTCCGCCCCATATATCTCTTTTATACGGTCGATGGCCAGCTGTTCAACCTGGTCTACGACCTCGCATCCGCCATAATAACGCGCACCCGGATAGCCTTCGGCATATTTATTGGTAAGGCACGAGCCCAATGCCGCAAGAACATTGTTGCTGACAAAATTCTCGGAAGCAATCAGCTCTATTCCGTGCAGCTGTCTGCTTTCCTCTTTTTTTATCAATTCGGAAATTTGAAGGTCTTGTTTCATACTGATAAATTTTAACTTTGCAAAGTAAGCAAAAATTGTACAACATAGGTGAATGTTTAGGAAATTATTGAACAGCGAACTGGGAAGGCCCGACATGGACGAATACAGGGCAATGGATAAAACGCCGTTGAAAGTGGTTTTAGACAACATCCGCAGCCGCCACAACATAGGCTCGGCATTCAGGAGCTGCGACGCCTTCAAGGTCTCGGGTATCTTGCTTTGTGGCATAAGCTCTGTCCCCCCTTCCCCTGAAATCCACAAGTCGGCATTGGGGGCGGAATATTCGGTAGACTGGGAGTACAGGGAAAACACGGCCGAGGCCGTCAAGGAGCTCAAGGCCGCAGGCTACAGAATAATATCCATAGAGCAGACGGAAAATTCAATACCGCTTGGGAAATTCGTCCCGGATTTCAGGAACAGCAGGTACGCGGTAATCTTCGGCAATGAAGTACACGGGGTGGGACAGGAAGTCGTAGACATGAGCGACATTGTCATAGAGATACCGCAGTACGGCACGAAACATTCCCTCAACGTATCTGTAGCCGTAGGAATCGTACTGTACGCCTTGACTGCGCCTGAACACGACTGACCGTCAGGGATTCATCAGATCCGTATTGACAAACCTGATTATATCGTAGATCGATTCTATGGCAGCGGCTGCCGGACCCTCGGGATCTATGAGCTTGGCCCTGTTATACGCATTTATGGCATCTCCCCACATCTCTTTTCTGCGATAGATTCCCCCGAGCAGATACCAGGCGCGGGCGTTCTCCGGCTCGTTCTCCAGCAGGAGAAGGAGTTCGTCGCGGGCCTCGTTCAGCCTGCCGTGGGAAATAGTCCGTTCTATCTCGGATATAACCATAAGCCCGTACGATTATTTCACAAGTCCGCTGAATCCCATAAAGGCCATGGCAAGTATCCCGGCCGTAATAAGGGCGATGGGAACTCCCTTGAACGCCTTGGGCACACCTACGAGTTCCAGTTGTTCGCGTATTCCCGCAAAGAGCACTAAAGCAAGGCCGAACCCTACGGCGCTCGAAAGCGAGAATACAAGTGACTCAGCCAGGTTCAGCATGTGGGGGGCAGTACCTCCGAACGTAAATTCCTTTGTCACGACCATAATGGCAAGACCCAGCACGCAACAGTTGGTCGTAATCAATGGCAGGAATATTCCAAGGGCCTGGTACAGGGCAGGCGATATTTTCTTGAGTACAATCTCCACTATCTGCACAAGTGCGGCTATAACCAGAATAAAGGTTATCGTCTGCATAAACTCGATACCGAACGGTACCAGGACATAATACTGGAGAAGGTATGTCACCAGAGTGGAAAGGACTATGACGAAACATACTGCCGCCGCCATTCCCATGGCCGTACCGACTTTATTGGAAACGCCGAGGAAAGGGCATATTCCCAGGAACTGGGACAGTACGATATTGTTTATAAATACAGCCGATACTATGATAATAAGATATTCCATAATCCACTAAGCTTTTTTTCCGGTCATCTTTCTGAATATGGCCATAAGGTAACCCAAAACTATAAATGCGCCGGGGGCAAGTACGAATGCCAGAATCCCGTCGCCTTCCGCGAACTTCCAGCCGAATACCGAAAGGTTGCCGAGCGCCTCGCGCACCAGTCCGATAACCGTCAGGGAGCAAGTAAAGCCGAGCCCTATTCCGAGCCCGTCAAGAGCCGAGTCAACGGGCGTGTTCTTGTTGGCAAAAGCCTCAGCACGCCCCAATACGATACAGTTCACCACAATCAGCGGGATAAACAGGCCGAGTGTGGCATACATCGAAGGGACATAAGCTTTCATCAGCAATTCGAGCACCGTTACGAATGTAGCTATCACTACGACATAGGCCGGTATCCTGACCTTGTTGGGTATAAGCCCGGCTATGAGGGATATGGCCAGGTTGGAAAGAATCAGGACAAAGGTTGTGGCCAGCCCCATGCTCATGCCGTTTATAGCAGAGGTCGTAGTACCGAGGGTCGGGCACATGCCGAGAACCAGCATGAAAGTAGGGTTCTCCTTTACTATGCCTTTTATTACTATATCAATCTTTCTCATTTCCCTATCGATTCATAAATTGAAAACGCTGTCTTGACTGCCTCCGAGTAGGCCCTCGAAGTAATGGTGGAAGCCGTTATCGCAACAATCTCCCCGCCGTCCTTGGTGACATTGAAATTGTTCTCGGAAGGGTTCTTCCCTACGTACTGCCCGGAATACGCCTCCTCAGTCATCTTCGAACCCAGGCCGGGAGTCTCGGCATGGGAAATGACGGAAGTATTGTATACGTTGCCGGAAGAGTCTATCCCCACCATCATCCGTATCTCTCCCCCGAAACCTATTGCGGACACCTCTATGGCATAGCCTACCGTCTCCCCTGCTTTCATGGCCACATAAACATTGGCCGTATCTCCCGCCCCGAAAGGCACCCTTATGACATCCTCCGACGGCTTGTTGTCAAAAGACGGCACCACAAGCGCTATGGCGCTGTCCGTCTTTGCGGCGTCGGCCGCGGCTATGGCATCCCGCGTCATGACATATATGCCCGCCAGCACTGCCGAACACACCAGGCAGACCACTGTAAGGCAGACTGCCATATTCTTGAATGTAGATTCCTTAGGCATTTGCCACCTCCTTCCCAAAACGTCTGGGCTTTACATATTTGTTAATAAGCGGAACAACCGAATTCATAATAAGTATCGCAAAGGATATCCCTTCCGGATAAGAGCCGAAATACCGTATAAGCACTGTTATAAGCCCTATGCCCACACCGTATATCACCATGCCTTTCGCCGTCATGGGCGAAGTGACATAGTCTGTTGCCATGAAAATGGAGCCGATAAGCACGCCGCCTGAAAGGATATTGAAAAGCGGGTCCGTATACTTGTCGGGATTTATCTGCCAGAAGATGAAAGTAAGGGCTGCGACGGTCAGCAGAATGGACAGGGTTATGTGGGGACGTATCACCTTCCTCGCCAGCAGATATACGAATCCGAGTATCAGTGCGAACGAAGAAAGCTCCCCTATCGAGCCTCCTGTCTTGGCAAACAGCATCTGGGTCCATGAGAGGTCAATTTCAGGGTGGTTGGCCATTATCTGGCTGAGGGTAAGCCCGGAAGCAAGCCCTTCGTTGATTATTGAAAGCGGAGTGGCTCCCGAAATCGCATCCACTTCCGGCCTGAACCAGCCGTCCGGAAGCGTCCAGTCCGTCATTATGGCCGGAAAAGACACTAAAAGGAATACCCTGCCTACCAAGGCCGGATTGAACACATTGTGCCCTAACCCGCCGAATGTAAGTTTGGCCACGCCTATCGCCACGATAGAGCCGATAAGCATCACCCACCACGGAGCGTTGGGGGGAAGGTTCAGGGCAAGGAGCACGCCGGTAACGGCCGCAGAAAGGTCGCTCACGGAAGGTTTGACCCTCATTATGTATTTCTGCACGAGATATTCTACACCCATGCAGGTAACAGCCCCGACGAGCACGAGCTCTATAGCCTTGAAACCGAAGAAATAGACGGAGACTATAACGGAAGGTGCCAAAGCTATGAGCACATCCCTCATAATCTTCCGCGTATTTTCATTCCCGTGGATATGCGGAGCAGGTGAAACTAACAGTTTTCTCATCTTTCTTCTTATTATCCTTTATTTTTTGGGGCGGGCACGCATTATTCTAAGCACATCTGCCTTGGCCAGCCTTATGTAATCCAGCAATGGTATGAAAGCAGGGCATGTATAGGAACAGCACCCGCATTCTATACAGTCGTAAACCTTGTTCTTCTCAAGTTCATCCTTCCATCCGAGCCTGGCAAGCCGGTTCAGGAGGAAAGGTTCAAGGCCCATCGGACAGGCCTGCGCGCATTTTCCGCAACGTATGCAGTTCCCCTCCTCCCTGCGCGCCGTCTGCTTTTCCGAAAGCACCAGCAATGCGGATGTGCTTTTGACAGAAGCGGCGGAAATATTGGAAACCGCTTTCCCCATCATGGGGCCTCCGCTGATAAGCTTTACGGCTTCGGAAGGCATGCCGCCCACCTCTTCCAGCATCTTGTCAAAGCGCGTACCGACCCTTAAAAGGAAATTCCTCTGCTGCCCGGTACAGTCTCCCGTAACGGTAACTATGCTTTCAAACAGCGGCTTGTTCTTCTGGACAGCCTCGTAAACCGCAAAAGCGGTCCCGCAGTTCTGGACTACGACACCGGTATCGATAGGCAAGCCCATCGATGGCACCTTACGGCCCGTAACAGCATCTATCAATTGTTTTTCCCCGCCCTGAGGATACCTTTTCCGCAAAGGAACCACCTCGATTTCGGAGTAGGAGGCCCGGGCCAGTTCCCCTATTCTGCGTATGGCTTCCGGCTTATTGTCTTCTATGCCTATGAAACCCTTTGCCACGCCGAGGGCCTTCATCATGATTTTCGCCCCGATTAGAATCTCTTCCGGACGTTCGAGCATTATCCTGTAATCGGAAGTAAGATAAGGCTCGCATTCGGCACCGTTGATAATCAGAAACTCGGCCTTCTTGCCCGGAGGCGGGGAAAGTTTGACGTGAGTCGGGAACGAAGCGCCACCAAGTCCGACTATCCCGCAGTCCGCTATCCGTTTTATTATATCCTGCGGGGACAAGGAAATATCCCTGACCACGTCGGGAGTACGGTCTATGTCCTCCATCCATTCATCCCCGTCGGTATCTATCACCACATGCACGGCCGGATTCCCCAGCATGTCCGGCAGTTCCCCGACGGAAACCACCGTTCCCGATACGGATGAATGAATATTGGCCGATATGAAACCGCCGGCCCTGCCTATAAGCTGCCCTGCCTTCACCCTGTCGCCCTTGGCGACTACCGGCTGCGCCGGAGCCCCGAGATGCTGCGACATTGATATGCTGACCTGCTCTGGAACAGGGAAGATTTCTATCGGAGAATCTTTCGATATTTTACAATCATGCGGATGTACGCCGCCTATTGAAAATGTCCTGCTCATATTCTATTCCTCCTTGTCTTTATTGGTGGTTCCGGGAGCCGCAAATGCCTCCGGCTGCATTGGCAGCCTGACAGGGAAGTTGACAGCATGTATGGCCCCGGTAGGGCATTCCTCCACGCATTTGCGGCACAACTTGCATTTATTGAAATCTATGTAAGCCAGATTGTTTTCAACCGTAATCGCCCCGAACGGGCATACCTTCTCGCACTTGCGGCATCCTATGCATGCAACGGAGCAGGCCTTGCGCGCCACCGCCCCCTTGTCGTTGCTGGAGCAGCATACATAGACACGGCGGTTTTTGGGCCCCTTGTTCCTCAACTCGATTATATTCCTGGGACAGGCCTTCACGCATGCGCCGCAGGCCGTACACTTGTCCTCATCCACTTCGGGAAGCCCGGTGGAAGGATTGATTCTTATAGCATCGAAATTACAAGCCTCCTCGCAGTCCCCCTGGCCAAGGCAACCGTATTTGCAAGCGGTATCCCCGCTGTACAGGGAAGCCATGATACGGCATGACGAAGATCCGCCATACTCGTTCGTTTTCGGACGGTTGTCGCAAGAACCGTTACATCTTACCACCGCTGTCATCGGAGCCTTTTCCTCCACCGTCATGCCAAGGGCAGAGGCCACTTTCTGCATCACGGCATTTCCGCCTACCGGACAGAAGAAACCGTCGAGGGATTCCGACTTGACGCATGCTTCCGCAAATGCCCTGCAGCCGGCAAAACCGCAACCGCCGCAATTTGCACCGGGCATGATTGCCTCCACGGTATCAATTCTCGTATCTTCGGCCACCTTGAACTTTTCCGCCACAAAAAACAGAATTACCGCAAGCAACAATCCGAGAACGGTGAGAATGGCGACTACAGTAATAACAAATGTACCCATTTAATCTATTTTTTCCACAGTAAATACAAACCCTTTGGCAAGCCTGTTTCTGAACAGGCCGAGGACTACATAATACAAGGCAATGAATGCCAATATCGTCAGGCCCATAACAAGTTCGCTCGAAACAACAAGGGGCAAAGTTAATAATAAAACAATTAAAACGAACAACGGGGCAAGGTAAGAAACCGCCACCGCCTTGAAGCCCGAAGACTGCCTGAGCACCACATTCACTTTCTCGCCGGGAGAGTATTCCCCGGGCCTGTCGGCAACGGCGGTCACTATCCTGCTCTCCCCTTTGGGCACGCCGCATACCGCCCTTGCATGGCATGCCCCGCATGCCGTTTCGGCAAGTATTTCCACCTTTACGGTCCTTCCTTCCACTGAAAGCACCTTGCCGGAATGCTTTATGTCATCTCTTCTTTTTTGCATTCTTCGGAATCATCGAATTGAACGGATATTTCAGGTTTTCCCATCCGGCAAGCCGCCCGCATACGGAGCCGACCCGGACCGGAGATTCAAAATATAAAGGGACGCGGTTCATGTCATCGGACACCCAGATTATCATTTCCTCCTCTCCGGTAAAAACCTCCCCGGCCACCACTTTTGCAGCGAACTTGAGTGTCCTGAAACTCCCCTTGCCGGGCACTTTCTTCACCTCCCTGCCTATATACCTGAAATAAATGTCGAATATTTCCTCGTCTATGGCAAATGATACCGGATTGTTGACCCCCTGCGCAAGCGCATCGAAATCCATATTCCTGGCATGGTAGAGCAGGGTAAGTATGTCAAATGTACATCCGTGCCCGGGAAGCAGGGTATCCACCGTCCTGTCGGGCTTGACAACCGTAGCGTCAATATGGCGTGTAGCCGGATCCCAACGGTAATAATTCAGCACCGTATATTTGCCCTCATGCACATCCCTGTGGAAATAGACGGGCAGTATATCGTCCTGATAAAACTTGGACTCATACGTATCCCTTACCTTGAAGAACATGTCCCAGAAACGGTATGTACGTCCGACGGCAGTGGCATGCAGGAGTGTCCTGCCTCCGTAAAGAGTATCCACATCGAGCGACACATCAGCCGTTCCAACATCCATTCTTAATGCTCCCCACTGATAATGGGCTATATATGTAAGGCGTTCCCCCGGAGAGAAAGCCTTTCCGGCGGCCAGCGCCGGATCAAGAGGCATACACTGGCCCGCAGCCGGCAGTGCGGCGGCGAGAAACAGCAGTAAAACGCATATCAGGTCAGAAGCTCTCATCGTCCCGGAATTCGGCATTCATGCTCGACTGCACGAACTGGCTTGTCCCGTCTCCGCCGTATGCAGCATAGTCTATATCGTTTTCATCGGCGAATTTGGCCTCCGAACTGTAGAAACGCATCGTCACAGAGCCTGTAGACCCGTTACGGTGCTTTGCGATTATGACTTCCGACTTGCCCCTTTCGGAAGGGTCCTCCACCAGGCCGTAATAATCCGGCCTGTGCAGGAACATTACAATATCGGCATCCTGCTCTATGGCCCCTGATTCCCTGAGGTCGCTAAGCTGCGGCTTTTTGTTTCCCCCCCTTGTCTCGACCGCACGGCTTAACTGGGACAAGGCTATCACTGGCACATCCAGTTCCTTTGCAATGGATTTCAGCGAACGGGAGATATTGGCCACCTCCTGTTCCCTCATGCCCCTCAGTTCAGGAGGGCCGGTCATCAGTTGCAGATAATCGATTATTATCAGCTTTACCCCCGCACTTCTTACAAGCCTCCTTGCCTTGGAACGGAACTCGTATATGGAAAGGGACGGGGTATCGTCAAGGTAAAGGGGGGCCGCATTCAGCTCCCTTATCCTTTCATGAAGCTGTATCATCTCATGCTCGGCCAGTTTCCTCCCGCCGCGTATTTTCTCGGACGGAAGTCCCGTCTCGGAAACGAACAACCTCTTGACCAGTTGTTTAGAAGCCATTTCCAGAGAAAAGAACGCTACAGGAATCTTATGGTCTACAGCCATGTTCCTGGCCATTGTAAGCACGAATGCCGTCTTGCCCATGGCCGGACGGGCCGCTATGATAATCAAGTCGGAAGGCTGCCATCCAAGCGTAAACTTGTCTATGCCCGTAAAGCCGGAAGGGACACCGCTGAGGCCGTCCGTCCTGGCCTGGTTCGCCTCTATGTCGTCCAGTGTTTCCTTGATTATGTCATGGATAGGCCTGGTCTCGCGCTTCATGTTGCGTTCGGCCAGTGTAAAGAATTTCTGCTGGGTAGTATCCAGCAGGTCGTCCACGGGAATGGAGTCATCGAAAGAATCTCTCTGGACCTCAGCCGAAATTGTAATCAAGGAACGCTGTATATACTTCTGAAGAAGTATTTTGATATGGGAATCAATATGGGCTGCGGAGCCTACCTTCAGGCTGAGCTGACTCAGATAGTACATTCCTCCGGCTTCCTCAAGATCCCCGGTCTTCTTCAATTCTTCCGAAACGGTATAGATATCTACGGGCAGGTGGCCTGACGCCAGAGACGATATGGCCGCAAATATCTTCCTGTGCGGCTCCTTGTAAAAACAGTCGGCCGTAAGGGAGTCCATGACGTCCGGTACGGCATTCGGCTCGACCAGCATGGTGCCCAGCACCGCCTCCTCCACATCTATGGCCTGGGGAGGGACCTTGCCGAGCTCTATGCCGATAGTATCCACCTTGATATCGGCCTTACGCTTTCCGGAATTATAACTGCTTTTCGCCATATTTGATAATATTAAACTTTCAGTCTGTCCAGTGCCTTCCGGACAATGTCTATGGCCAATGACACTTCATCATCACTGATACAAAGCGGCGGCGCTATCCTGAAAGAGGTAGGGTTGAACAGGAAATAATCGCTTACGGCCCCTTCCTCTATCAGATGGCCCAGGATGGCCGAAGCCCTGTCCTCAGAGCCAAGGTCAACTGCAATCAGCAGGCCCGAGCGCCGTATCTCCTTAACAGCCGGATGCCTTCCCAACTCCTCCTCTATACGTGCCCCCTTGCGTTCAGCCTCCGCCACCCAGTCCTCCTTGATAAGGAGCCTCAGTGAGGCTAAGGCCGCCGCACAACACAGCGGATGCCCGCCGAAAGTGGTAATATGCCCCAGGACAGGGTCGACCGTAAAAGCATCCAGCCTTTCTTTTGATGAAACCACACCCCCCAAAGGAAGTCCGCCCCCCAATGCTTTGGCCAGGACCAGGATATCGGGCACTACGGAATACTTTTCGAAGGCGAACATCTTTCCTGTCCGTCCGAATCCCGTCTGGACCTCATCGAATATCAGAAGGGCGCCTGCAGCATCGCATCTGTCCCTGAGCGACTGCAGAAACCCGGGTACAGGCACGACAACCCCGGCCTCACCCTGTACAGGCTCGACAAGCACACACGCAGTCCTGTCGGTTATAAGGGAAAGGTCGTCGAAACAGTTGAAACGCAGCCTGAGGACATCCGACAGCAAAGGACGGAAAGGCCCTTTTCTCAATTCATCCCCCATCATGCTCAAGGCTCCGTGGGTACAGCCGTGATATGCGTTGGCAAACCCCGCCATCTCCGTTCTCCCCGTAAGTCTTTTTGCAAGTTTGAGGGCAGTCTCGATTGCCTCGGATCCCGAATTGACGTAATAAATGCAGTTCAGGGACGGAGGCAGTATGGATGCCAGCAGTTCTGCATGCATCACCTGCGGCGCCTGTATCATCTCACCATAGACCATAAGGTGGAAATAATTTCCGGCCTGCTCCCTTACGGCCTCAACCACTTCCGGCCGCGAATGTCCCACATTGCTGACAGAGACCCCTGATACCAGGTCGAGATAACGTTTCCCGCCCGAATATAAAAAGACTCCATCCGCCCTGTCTATCCGGATAGCTAAAGGGGATGGAGAAGTCTGTGCTACATATCTGAAGAACGATTCCCTCATTCTTCCTCTTTCTCAAAGTCGTTGCTTACAAGTATCCTGCCGCAGTATTCGCATACGATTATCTTCTTGTTCATGGCTATGTCCAACTGCCTCTGGGGAGGAATCTTGTTGAAACATCCGCCGCAGGCGTCCCTCTTGACAGTCACTACGGCCAGACCGTTGCGGGCGTTGTCGCGCACCTTGTGGTATGCCGCAAGCATCCTGCTGTCCAAAGTAGCCGAAAGTTCGTCTATTTCCTTGCGGAGCATTTCCTCCTCCTTGGAAGTCTCCTCGATTATGGACTCGCTCTCTTTCCTCTTTTCCTCAAGATTGTGCGCCTTTTCCTCTATCTCTTTTCTGGTAATCTCGATGGCCGCCTTCTTTTCCCTCAGCTGCGCGCTCTTCTCGTTGATTCTCTTGTTGGCAAGCTCAAGTTCCAACTGCTGGTATTCCATCTCCCTTGAAATGGAAACATACTCCCTGTTATTTTTGACATTGCCCTGCTGCTGCCTGTACTTCTCTATGGCCGCCTTGCTGTTCTCGGCATCTATTTTCTTGGCCGATACGGCTTTCTCGAGTTCGGTCATTTCCTCGCCATACTTGACCAGGCGGGTCTTGAGCCCTTCAAGTTCATCCTCCAGGTCGCGGATTTCATTGGGCAGTTCCCCCAAAAGCAGGTGTATCTGATCTATCTTGGAATCCCTTTGCTGAATCCTGTAGAGCGTACGCAGCCTGCTTTCCATGCTGGCTTCCGAATCATTCATGCTCTTGGATAGGGACATGAAAGTTTCCCTCCTGTCGATAGGAGTATCTATCATTGTCTTCTGTTTGCTTGTCGCCATATCTAAAAATAATATACGGGATTATTATTCATTTGTCCAATACGAACCGCAAAGTTAGGAAAATTTTTCCTTAGAATGCCATATATGGTTTCCATAATACCGGACTCGCTTTCAAAGTGCCCGACATCTGCCAGCATAAATCCGTCAGGGCAGATGAAATCGTGATACGAAAGGTCTGCCGTAACATAAATGTCGGCCCCTTCGGAAACAGCTTTCCCTATAAGGGAGCTGCCGCTTCCACCGCATAATGCCACGACCGAGACCGGGATATCCACAAGTCTGGAATGCCTTATGGAGCCTGTCCCGAATGTCTTCTTCAGATGCCGGAGGAAATCCGCCGCCGAAACCGGCTCGGGAAGACGCCCGATTACCCCGAGCCCGTTCCCGTCCGCATCCCTGTCCAGAATCCGCAGGTCAACAAGCCCGAGACGGGAGGCGGCAGTCCAGCTTACCCCGTCCCTAACCATGTCCATGTTGGTATGGCAGGCATATACAACTATGCCTTTGCGTATGGCCATAATAACAGCCTTACCGACCGGATCTGCCTCGGAAATTTTCTTTACACCTCTGAATATCAATGGATGGTGGGTAACAATCATATCAGCCCCGGTATCCGCGGCCTCCTGTACCAGTGCGGGCGTGCAGTCCAGTCCGAGCAGTACGGAAGACACTTCGCTTTCCGCATCGCCTATTATAAAGCCGGAATTGTCCCACTCCATCTGGATTCCGAGAGGAGCGCATTTTTCTATTGCCGACGCAATTTCACCTGCTTTCATCGCTGATAGAGTTTGAAATATCCAACAAAACGGCCTTAAGGGACTTGAGCCTTTCCACGACCTCGGCCCTGTTGTCCTGTCCCTCCCTGTTTCCCTTCATCATCGCCGCAGCCCCTTCCAGGGTCATCTTCCTGTCTTTGACCAAATAATGTATCGTCTTGAGGTTCCTGAGGTCCTGTGGGGAATACCTCCTGTTGCCCTTGGCATTCCTTTCGGGCTTCACAAAAGCCTGGAACTTGTCGGTCCAGAATCTGACAAGGGAAGTGCTTTCCCCGAGTATGCCTGCGACTTCCCCTATGTTATAATAAAGTTTCATAACCTAATCCAAAGACTGTCCGGTGTTCATGGCCACGGTCATCATCTGCCTGTACTGGTCCGGCGTAAGCTCCCCGAAGAAATAGTTCAGCGGGTCTACATGCTTCCCGTTCAGGACAACCTCGTAATGCAGGTGGGGTGCAAAAGAAGTGCCGCTGTTGCCCACTTCGGCTATGACCGCCCCCTGGCGCACCTTCTGTCCCTTTCTTACAAAAATATCGGAAAGATGGGCATATACGGTAGTATAGCCGTTCCCGTGGTCTATGGTAACCCTGTTCCCCTGCAATTTTTTGGAACGGTCCACCGCCAATACCGTACCGTCCGCCGATGCCACGACCTCCGTCCCGGCGGGAGCCACAAGGTCAAGTCCGCTGTGATAAGTGACCTCCTTGTAGAACGGATGCATCCTCCTGCCTACGGAGGCGCCGGTACTCATTATCGGAAAATCGTTTATGGGCACAATGGAAGGGTATGACGTAAGGGCGTCTTTCCGCGCATGGCTGTTCACGGTATCAATGACCTCGCCGAGAAGGGCCGCGCAGGCGCTGAACCTGGAAGAAAGCCCCTTGAGCCTTTCCATTGAAGAAAATACTATCGCTGAGCCGTAAGTGGTGTCCCTGTGATAGGAAGCCGAAGAATCCGTATAGTAATAACCGGTATAGTCGGGTATATACGAATTGAATACCTCGTAATATATCTCCTCGTCGGCAGCCTCGAGTCCGGAGACCGTCCCTTCGAGTATTTCCACCTTGTCCTCAAGCATATCATACTGCCGCGCTATAAGCCTGCTCTCGGCCATCATCCTCTTTTCCCGGTCCGTACTTATAAACAATGCAAAGACCACATAATAAAGGACCGCAAGAAAAAGACTCATCACAAAATACTTGCCCACTACGAGCAGTATTTTGCCGAAAGATTTCCTGTCCTCGGTAAATTCCAGGTTGTCCTTATCGTACTTAAGGTCAGACATTATTCATGCCCCCCGTTGCCCGTGGATATGATAGCCTCGTAGTCCTCAGGAGATATGTCCTGATTGTAATAATTGACCGGATTGACAGTCTTGTTCATATATATCACCTCGTAATGGAGGTGGGTGCCGTTGGAATGTCCCGTATTTCCCATAAAGGCTATCATCTCCCCCCTGCGCACCTGCTGCCCGGGCACTACCGAAGCCTCCCTAAGGTGGGCATACCTTGTCTTGTAGCCGAACCCGTGATCGACAAGCACGTAATTCCCATAACCGTACCTGCTCCTTACGACCCTTTCCACAACTCCGTCACCGGTAACATAAACAGGCTCTCCTTCCTTCCCGTTCCTCGGAGAAAGATCCACGCCTGCATGGAGCCTGACCCTGTCCTTGTATACGGGATCCAGCCTCATTCCATAACCTGAGGCATAACGGACATGCTCCATGTTCACTGGCGGTATGGTAGGGACGCAAAGGGCCATTTCCCCTGCCCGCTCGGAATATATCGATACCTGATCGAATGATTTGGACTGGAGATAGGCCTTCTTGTAAAGGATGTCTATCCTCTCTACGGCCGATGTAAGCAGTCCGGAATAGTCGCCCCCGTCACGGAGATATGAGTAACGGTCCACGCCCCCGTATCCGGCGTTCCTCACATCCGAAGGTATCTGCTCCATTCCGAAAATGGAGCGGTAAATAATATTGTCCCTCATTTCCAGATCGGCAAGGGCCGCCTCGGCCTTGTCGAAACGGAGTCCGAGCATGTCTAACTTGGAATGCCATTCATTCAGGTTCCTCTCTACTACAAGGGTCTTTGGAGTCTTCAGTCCGAAGACATTCGTAAACAGATAGAGATAAAATACGAAAGCGCAGACACTCAGAACAAACAGAACAGCTGCCTTGAGTATCTTCCCGTAGAGCGGGACAGTCATCTCATGGCAGTCCAGTGTCTCATTGTCAAACTTGTATCTCTTGGATTTATACATGGCGCAAATATAGCAAGTTTTCGCCAAAATATCCGGCCACATATATCAACACCGGCGCAGGGCGGCTGAAAGACAGGAGAATATTCCTGTCGCTCACTTTGTTGAGAGTAGCTTTCCACCATTTGTCGAAAACAACTCCGGATGTAGGATACTGCAGTCCTTCGGAAGATATTTCTACAGTTGAATCGAAAGAGAATATGGATACGGGCGTACCTTCCGGAAGGCAGAACGAGACGGAGTCCGTCAAGGGGAAAAACGACCCGTAGTCCGACACCATGGAAAGGGTGACGGGCCGACCTTCGGTGAATGCCTCCCAGGCATAGTCGGCAAGAAGGGATACATTGCCTATGGTATGGTCCTCGCGTTTGCCTCCTGCCCCGTAGAACGTCACGGAAAACGGGGTTCCGGGAGACATGCCGTCGTGCATTGAAAGCACATGCCTGTATGCCTTGGTCATGTCATTGCTTTCCTGTTCAGCCACCCTTACCTGCCTGCCGGCATATCTGCATGCAAGTTCCGGGGATATGGAGTCCATGTCCCCAACCACGGCATCAGGCACACGGTATCCGGCCAGCGCTTCCGCCGCCCCGTCGCAGCAAACCAGCACATCCGATTCAAGCAGCCTGCGCCGGACCTGCTCCCTGCACGGGAATTCCCCGTTACAAAGTATCGCATAATTATTCGAAGACCGCATCTGTAGCCCTCCATCCGGCCAGGAAATCCTTTACGGGAAGTCTCTTCTTTCCCGGAAGCTGCAGTTCAAGTATGGAAAGCGACTGCCGGGCGCAGCGGACCGAAAGCACCGTCTTTCCGTCCGTGTGTATCTCCCCGGGCACAGAACCGTATTCCGTATCCGTAACGGCAGAGGCAAATATCTTTACCTGTATCCCGGTATCCCCGCACTTCAATACGGAATATGCGCCCGGATAAGGGGAGAGCCCGCGGATAAGGTTATGGATTTCAGAGGCCGGCATGTTCCAGTCTATACGGCAAATCTCTTTGGTAAGTTTGGGGGCGTACTGCACTGTGCCGGAAAGTCCCTCTATCTTCTCCTGCGGCACCCCTTCCACCGTACCGTCGCATAACGCATCCACCGTTTTCATCACAAGCCGCGACCCTGCGGCCATCAGCTTGTCGTGCAATGTGCCCGCATTATCGCTGTCATCGACGGGGACCTTATTGCTGAACAGGATAGAGCCGGTATCAATATTGTCATCAATAAGGAATGTAGTAACACCAGTCTCTTTCTCACCGTTTATTATGGCCCAGTTGACAGGGGCCGCACCGCGATAACGCGGCAGCAGGGACGCATGCAGGTTGAATGTCCCCTTTTCCGGCATGGACCAGATTTCCCTCGGCAGCATCCTGAATGCAACCACTACGAAAATCTCCCCTCCGAGTGCGGAAAGCTGACGGGCGAAGTCTTCATCCCTGAGGGACTCCGGCTGCAATAACGGAAAAGGCAGTTCCCCATCCTCTGATGCAAGGGACAGGACATACTCCTTTACGGGACTGTACGACAGTTTCTGCCCCCTGCCGCTCTTGCGGTCGGGGACCGTTACTACGCCGGCAATATTGTAGCCCCCTTCGACCAGAGCCCTGAGAGAGGCCACCGCAAATTCCGACGTTCCCATAAATACAACAGGCGTGCTTGCCCTCCTGTTCAGGCTTCCGTCGGTAGACTCTACATGTCTCTTCCTGCCTGAAAAACGCTTGAAGAAATTCTTCACCGGCATGATATAGGTTTCAATATTGAATATGGATGAATCCTTGGTAGACTTCCATGTCAGGAAAGCTCCTATGGGAAAGAGGAATATCGTTGAAACGAACGCCCCCATCGCAGGGGATATTACACCGTCGCGGGCAAGTTTCTTTCCCGAAATGTCCACGACCCAGTACAGTACGAAGAAAAGTGAGGATACTATGACCGGTGTTCCGAGCCCGCCCTTGCGGATTATGGCCCCGAGCGGGGCGCCTATAAAGAAGAACAGGAAACATGCCAGCGAAAGCGTGAACTTCCTCAAGTACTCTATGTCTATTCTCCTCAGATAGAAAGTATATTGCAGGCTTTCCCTGTCATAGGCCCTCATACTCTGGATAGCGTACTGTACGGCACCGATTGCGCCCTCTACGGCATTCAGCTCGTTTCTGGTATACCTCACCTCTTCCAACGTATCTATGGGGAAGTCGGATACGAATCCCTTGTTTTTAGAGGTATCGAGCTGTTCCGCCCGCTTTATGTCCAGTTTGTAAGGCAGGGACTGCCTCTGCTTTACGGAAACTTCCGCATACTTGCCGCCGATAGAGTCCCGGTCATACCTCAGCTGTTTCAGGTCCTTGGCCATTATATCGTTGCCGTACCTGTCCTCATCGGACTTCTGGAAGGCGTAGTTTTCCAAAGGGATAATCACCTCCTGCATCTTGAAGTCCACTTTCTGGAGGCTCAGGGAAGTATCGCGCGCCGTGACTTTGTTTGTCTCCTCGTATGACACTCCGTCGAACAGGGTAAAGACAAGGGATTTCTTGTCGGGAGTGGATCTTATAAGCCCGGAATCGGCCATGGCAAGGGAAATATTGCCCTTGTTGTCCGTATGGTTGTAGACCAGCACATTGTACATCATGTCGCTCTCCGGGTGCCGGGAGTCTATGCGCACGGAATATCCGTCTATCCCGTTATAAAACGTCCCCGTGGGTATCTTTATCTCGTCCTTTGTCCTCGCAATATCATACTGCAATGTATATATCTTATTATAAGCCAAAGGAATAAGGTCATTGGAAACAAAGAATGCCGCCACGCTTATCAATGCCGCCACATATATAAGCGGATAAAAAATCCTCTGGAGGGAAATGCCCGCCGCCTTCATCGCAAGCAGCTCATTGTTCTCCCCGAGATTTCCGAAAGTCATAATAGAGGCCAGAAGTGTCGCCAAAGGCATCGACAACGGCAATATGGTCGCTGACCCCCATCCGAGGAACTCCATTATGACCCAAAAGCTCAGTCCCTTTCCCACCAGATCGTCTATATACAGCCACAGGAACTGCATTACGAGTATAAATACCGTAATGAAGAACGTCATCACAAACGGGCCGAAAAACGACTTGAGTATAAAGAAATCGAGCTTTTTCATCACATCACACCGGCCGGAGTCAGACGAGTTTGTCGATTGTTTCCATCATGATGGCGAAAGCTGTTGCAAGCGAATCGGCATCCTTGCCCCCCGCAGTGGCAAGAAAAGGCTGTCCTCCCCCACCGCCTTTAATGAAGGCGGCGGCGGCCTTGATATCCTTTCCCGCATTCGCACCGCCTTTGACAAGATCATCGGTATACATCAGCAGCAGGCCAGGCTTCTTGTCAGGCGTGAGAAACGCAGCCGCCATGGCCGCATTCTCATACTCGCGATGCAGCTCGAAAGCCACTTCCTTGATAACTTCCGGACTGAATATCCCCTGAGCCTTGAATACACGTATGCCGTTGGATGAAACGGAACTCTTTTCTACAAGCGACTTTTTGAGAGCGGCGGCCCTTTCGCGGGCGACTTCCTCGAGGGACTTCCTAAAGGATTCGTTCTCGGCCACAAGCTTCTTTATGCTGTTTATAATATCGGGAGTATTTTCAAAGAAAGAACGTATCGCCACGAGCTGATCCTCTACGCCGTCCATCAGATCCTCGACATACCGTCCTGTCACAGCCTGGATTCTCCTTACGCCGGCCGCTACCGCCGATTCCGAAACTATTTTAAGCATGCCTATCCTCCCGGTTGAAGATGCATGTGTACCTCCGCAAAGTTCGACCGAATCGCCGAACCGTATCACCCTTACCCTGTCACCGTACTTCTCCCCGAACAGGGCCATGGCCCCCATATCCTTCGCCTCGGATATGGGCATGTCCCTGTACTCCTGCAGAGGGATGTCGGAGCGTATCATAGAGTTCACCATCCTTTCCACGGCCCTCAACCTGTCGGAAGGAATCTTTTCATAATGGGAAAAATCGAAACGGAAATATTCCGGGCAGACATAAGAGCCTTTCTGTTCGATATGGGTGCCGAGTACGGAACGCAGGGCATAGTGGAGAAGATGGGTGGCTGAATGGTTCGCCGCCGTCTCATTCCTTTTGATGCCGTCCACTTCCGCATGGAAAACACCTTCCGGGGAGGAAGGCAGCCCCGCCGTTATGTGGATGCTGAGATTGTTTTCCTTAATCGTATTGACAACGGCGATTTTCTCCCCGTCACTGCCCGTTATGCAGCCCCTGTCTCCGACCTGGCCCCCGCTTTCGGCATAAAAGGGGGTTCTGTCGAATACTATCTGGCACATTTCCTTGTTTTTGGCCTTTACAACCCTGTATTTCACGATACGTACATCCGCTTCGAGGGTATCGTATCCCACAAAACCATGTTCATCGGTGTCTTCGAGCACTACCCAGTCGCCGGCCTCTACGGCGGCCGCATTGCGCGCCCTCTCCTTCTGGGCCGCAAGCTCTTTCTCGAAACCGTCTATGTCTATTGTAAAGCCATGTTCCCTTGCTATAAGCTCACTCAGGTCCAAAGGGAAACCGAATGTGTCATACAGCACGAAAGCATCCTTGCCCGAGATGCGCCTTGTATCTTCGCATTTCTGCATGACATTATCCATCAGGATTATACCCTTCTCAAGTGTACGGAGGAAAGCCTCTTCCTCCTCCTTTATTACCTTCTCGACAAGGGGTTTCTGCCTTTCAAGCTCCGGATAGGCCTCGCCCATAGTCTCCACAAGGACGTCCACAAGCCGGCACAGGAAAGGGGTACGGAATCCGAGGAATGTATAGCCGTACCTGACCGCCCGGCGGAGAATCCTGCGGATAACGTATCCGGCCTTGACATTGGAAGGAAGCTGCCCGTCGGCGATGGAAAAACATATTGCCCTGATATGGTCGGCCACGACTCTCATTGCCACATCCGTATCCTTGCCGGCGCCGTATTTCCTGCCCGAGAGTTCGGAGATCTTCGCTATTATGCTCTGGAACATGTCCCCGTCATAATTGCTCTTGTTGCCGTTTATGGCCATAACAAGCCTCTCCAGCCCCATACCGGTATCCACATGTTTGCGCGGAAGGGGCTCAAGGCTGCCGTCCGCCTTTCTGTTATACTGGATAAATACGAGATTCCATATTTCTATCACCAAAGGGTCCCCCTTGTTCACGAGTTCCCTGCCCGGTACCCTCGAACGCTCCCCGTCATCCCTGAGATCAATGTGTATCTCGCTGCACGGGCCGCAGGGGCCGGTATCGCCCATTTCCCAGAAATTGTCTTTCCTGTTGCCCATGAGTATCCTGTCCTCCGGCAGGAAGGCTTTCCATATCTCCAGAGCCTCATTGTCGGCATCGAGCCCGTCCGATGCGCATCCCTCGAATACTGTAGCGTACAGCCGGTCCTTGTCAAGGCCGTAGACTTCCGTAAGCAATTCCCAGGCCCACGCAATGGCCTCTTTCTTGAAATAATCCCCGAAACTCCAGTTACCCAGCATTTCGAACATCGTATGATGGTAGGAGTCATGTCCCACTTCCTCCAGGTCATTATGCTTTCCGCTGACACGAAGGCACTTCTGACTGTCGGCCACCCGCGGGTACAATATGGGCGTATTGCCCAGGAACCAGTCCTTGAACTGGTTCATGCCGGCGTTTGTAAACATTAAAGTCGGATCGCCCTTGACGACCATCGGGGCCGAAGGCACTATTTTATGTCCTTTTGAAGCGAAAAACTCGAGAAACTTGCTTCTTATTTCCTTTGATGTCATATCGAACTGGTTTTATTTCGGAGCAATCCTGTAAAGGACGGCTGCTATGATGGCATACAATATATTAGGCACCCACAGGGCTATGCCCGGAGGGAGGGTGTCGGTTATTACGAACATCTGGCTGAAACGCAGGAAGAGGATATAGGAGAAACTGAGCCCTATCCCTATTCCGAGGTTCAGTCCTATGCCCCCCCTTCTCTTCTTTGAGGACAGGGATACCCCTATCAGTGTCAGGATAAAGGCCGAGAAAGGTACGGCAAAACGGGTATGCTTTTCTATAAGCGAATATTTGACCATACTGTCTCCCCTGAGTCTCTGCATGTCTATCAGAGACTCCAGTTGATCGTACGTAAGTGTCTCGACCGTATTCTCCCTCCTGTAGAAATCCTCGACTGTAAGGCTTATCACCGTATCGAGCCGCCTGCCGAGAGTCACGCTTTGGGCGGACGTACTGTAGTCCCTCAGGATATAATTGCGCAACTTCCATCCACCGGTAAGTGTATCCCATGCGGCGCTCTCGGCGGACAGTTTGGACACCAGCCTGTTCCCCTCTGTCGACTCCAGCGTGAACTTATAGGCCGTATTGTTCCATGTACTGAAAGATTCCACATAGACGAACTGGCCCGGAGCTATCTGATAATGGATATTGCGGTTGGTATTATAGAACTTCCCTCCCTTCAGGTACTGCTCTTCGAACGCAATGCGTTTAAAATTGGCCGAAGGAATGACAAAAAGATTGAGCGAAAGGCTCATGGCGGCAATCATGGCCGCCGAT